>JBKKBV010000020.1:0-12629 GCA_046713375.1 Candidatus Limnocylindria bacterium | reverse complement strand
CGGAGCGCTGGCTCACCTCGGACGACCGTCGGGCGAGCTGCGACAGCTCGGCCACGATCTCCTTCATGAAGGACGGCACCTGCACCGGAACCGATGCCGCCGTCTCGTCGTCGAAGGCCAGCCACTCCGCCTCCATGATGGCGATCTCGGTCTCCGGATCCTCGGGGTAGTGCGTTCGGATCTGCGCGCCGAATCGGTCCTTGAGGGGCGTGATGATGCGTCCGCGGCTGGTGTAGTCCTCCGGGTTGGCGGAGGCGACCACGAACAGGTCCAGGCTGAGCCGCACCTTGTAGCCGCGGATCTGGACGTCGCGCTCCTCCATCAGGTTGAGGAGCCCGACCTGGATCCGCTCGGCCAGGTCCGGCAGCTCGTTGAGCGCGAAGATCCCGCGGTTGGTGCGTGGCAGCAGGCCGTAATGGATCGTCAGCTCGTCTGAGAGGTAGCGCCCCTCGGCCACCTTGACCGGATCTACCTCGCCCACCAGGTCGGCGATAGTGATGTCCGGAGTGGCCAGCTTCTCCCCGTAGCGATCCACGGCCGCCACCCAGCCGATCGGGGTGGCGTCACCCTGTTCCGCAACCAACGCGCGAGCGAACGGACTGGCTGGCTGCAGCGGGTCATCGTGCAGCTCCGCGCCGGCCACGACCGGCATCCACTCGTCGAGCAGCCCCACGAGCGAGCGGGCGATACGACTCTTGGCCTGTCCGCGCTCACCGAGCAGGATGATGTCCTGGCCCGCCAGGATCGCGTTCTCAACTTGCGGCAGGACAGTCTCGTCGTAGCCGATGATCCCCGGCAGCAGCGACTCCCCGCGGCGCAGTCGATCCACCAGGTTGGCGCGCATCTCCTCCTTCACGCTCCGCGATCGGTAGCCGCCCGCGCGCAGCTCTCCCAGGGAGGAGATGGTCGGTCGGTCGGTCATGGGGTGGCTCCTTCGGGAAGCGACGGATAATCGAGGAGGGCTAAGGCGACTGATGCCGGATCGCAGACGCCTCGTTCGGCGAGCGCATCGAGGTACTCGGACCGCGCAGCCAGTTCCACCTCGAGCGCATCCGCCTCGAGGCCCAGGCTGGCCGCCAGCACAGCGTACCCCGCGGGGTCGTGGAGCAGCGAACGGCCGGAGCGTCCGCCGTCGCCCGCCAGCCACGGCGGTTCGGGGTCACGCTGCGCACCGGTCAGGCTCGGCGAGCGGCCCCCGTCGAGCGCCGCCAGGCGGACGGGGGCGAGCGTCCCACTCGAATCCAGGCGGAGGTGCCAGGCCTCCTCGACCCGACGGTACATGCCGGCCGGTGTGCGGTAGGCCGAGTACTGCAGGTAGACGGTGAGGGCGGCCAGGTCGGCATCGGTCGCGCCGAGCTGATCGCGCAGCAGGGCGATTGCCTCATCCAGCGAGTCGGCGTGCATCGTCGCACCCATGCCGTAGCCGCGCCCCGCCAGCTCCAGCGCTCCGAGCGCGTTGCGACCCCAGACGTAGATCGGCAGGTGGTCGCTCATCTCGTTGACCAGCAGGTAGCCACGCTCCGGCCCGATCTCGTCGGTCCAGGTGAAGTCGCCACGCCAGCCACGCAGAAAGACCCCGACCGTGCCAGGGGGCAGGAAGTCGACCAGCGCCGAGAGGGTCGTGGTCTTGCCGGCCATCGGCGCCTCCGAGGCCAGCATCACGCTCCGCCTGCGGCTGGTCACCGCCCAGAGCGTCGCCATCAGGCGAGCGTCGAGGCTGCCGCTGCCGACGATTTCGACCGCGCTCATCGGTCGCGGCGGACTCCAGTGGTAACCCCACCAGCCCTCCGGGAAGCGGCCGTACCACGCTTCCAGGCTGGCGTCGGACGAGGGCTCCATGGTGGCGGCCACGGTACTTGGCCTCAGTGGGCCGCGCAACCGGACCGCCGGGCGTCGGTATCATGCCCGCCATGAGCGATGCCGAGGCGCCCGCGCCGCGTCCCATGATCCGGGGCGAGAAGGTCTGGCTGCGCCCCACCGAACCGTCCGACATCATCCACGACTCGACCTACGCGGGCGATGCTGAGGTCGGCCACTTCCTTGGGGCGAAGACGCCGATGTCGAAGGCCGCAGCCGAGCGGTTCAGCACCGAGATCTTCTCGCAGAACCCAATGGACCCGAACGGCTACGGCTACGCCATCTGTCTGCTCGGGACCGAGGAGAGCATCGGCACCGTCTTCCTGCGAAACGTCGACAAGGTCAACGGCAGCGGGATCGTGGGCATCTTCATCCACGATCGCCGCTACCTCGGCCAGGGCTACGGGACCGATGCGCTGAACGCGCTGGTCGACTTCGGCTTCGGGGAGCTTCGCCTGGAGCGTATCGAGCTGGAGGTCTTCGACTTCAACCAGCGCGCCATCCGCTCATATGAGAAGGCTGGCTTCCAGACCGATGCCATCCAGCGGCGCTCACGCTTCCATCGCGGCGCGCATCACGACGTGCACATCATGTCCATCCTGCGCGACGACTGGCTGGCGATCCCTCGCAAGCGCAGCTGGGAGCTGGCCGGCCCCTAGGCGGCGAGTGGCAGGGCGATCGCGAATGTCGTCCCGTCGGGGCCTGTGCGCTCAACCGCGATGCGGCCACCGTTGGCCGCCAGGAGCTCGCGAGCGATGGTGAGCCCGATCCCGCTGCCGCTGCGCGGCTCGCCGGCGCCACGTGCCAGGTCGGCTCGATAGAAGCGTTCGAAGACGTGTGACAGGTCCTCCGCCGCGATTCCCGGGCCGGCGTCGGTGACACGCACCAGCGCCTCGGTTGCCGCCGCCTCCGCCGCAACGTGCACTGTCGCTCCCTCCGGCGAGTGCTGGGCCGCGTTGGCCAGCACGTTGCGCAATGCGCGGCCGACCTGGGTGGGGTCGACCTCAACCCGCATGCTGGGAGGCGCCTCGGCAACAGCGATTCCGACCCCCCGCTCTCGGAAGAGCGGCTCGATCGCGCGTTCCACCTCTGCTAGCAGCTCGCCCAGCGACATCACCTGGGGGCGTTGTTGGAGGACCGCTGACTCGGCGTCGACCAGCTCTCCGAGCTGGACGATCACCCCGGAGAGGGCTCCTGCTGCTGCGCGGGCGCGATCGAGCTGATCGTGATCCGCAGGCACCATTCCGTCGACCATCGCCTGCAGCTGCGACTCGAGCACGGTGGCTGGGGTCGCCAGGTCGTGGGCCATGTCGCTGGCGGCACGCCGGCGCAGCATCTCGGAGCGCTGGACGCGCTCAGCCATGGCGTTGAAGGCATCGGCCAGCTCATTCGACTCGCGGTCCGGCCCACCGGTGGCGCGGGCGGTGAGGTCGCCGTGCCCCAGCCGCCGCGCGGCGGCCGCTACTCCCTGCAGCGGGCGCGTCAGACGCGAGGAGAGCAGGAGGGCGACCGCCACGACCGCCACGATCGCCAGCAGGCCGGCGACGAGCAGGCTCAGGTTGAAGATCCGCAGGAAGGCGCGATCCGAGCGCGGCACTTCGATCCGCAACGTTGCGTCCGAGCCCGGGACGGGCTCCGATATCGTCTCGGTCGCGACCCCTGGTGGCAACCGGCCGACATCGACCAGCAGCCCGCCATCGGAACCGATCAGTTGCACGTGTCCACGCATCGAGTTTGCGACGCGGCGGAGCACGACCTCGACTCCATGCTTCGCCTTCGGCGCGCCCAGGTCGACCCCGCCGATCGCCACCGCCACGACCGTGATGCGGTCTCGATCTGCCGCGCTCAGCTCCTGTTCAAGCGAGCCGCTGACGAGGCGGTTCACCGCCAGCCCGGCGATCAGCAGGACCGCCAGTACGGCGGCGGAGAGCATCAGGGCCAGCCGCAGGCCGAGCGTCTGGCCGCGGACCTGCTCACGGCTGACCGTCACGCCGGATCCCTCGCGGCCACCAGGCGATAGCCGGTCGACGGGATCGTCTCGATCAGCCACGGGTCGGCGGCATCGTCACCCAGCTTCCGTCGCAGGTTGGCGACGTGGACGTCCACCACGCGCTGGTAGACCTCGTCCGGACGGCGGGCCACCGCCTCCAGCAGCTGCTCGCGCGCCAGGACCGCACCCGGACGACGTGCCAGCGCCACCAACAATGCCGCCTCGCCTGGCGTCAGCCGGCCACCTTCCCCATCAGCCAGCTGGTAGCGTCGCGAGGCCGGGTCGAGGACCAGGCGGCCGGCACCGAGCGAGATGATCGCGTCGCCCTGGTCGGGTGTCCCCGGCCGCGAGCGACGCAGGATGGCGGCCACCCGAGCGGTGAGCTCGTGCGGGTTGAAGGGCTTGGCCAGGTAGTCATCGGCGCCCAGCCGCAGGCCGGCGATGCGCTCGGCGTCGGAGCGCTTGGCGCTGGTGATCAGGATCGGGACGTCCGCCGTTTCGCGCAGGCCCTCGAGCACCGCCTCGCCCTGCATCCCGGGCAGCATCAGGTCCAGGACCACGAGGTCCGCTCCATCGGCTGCAAAGGCGGCCAACGCTGCTGCGCCGTCGCCGGCTTCGGACACCGCATAGCCCGCCCGCTCGAGATAGAGTCGCAGCAGCCCGCGCAGCTGCGGCTCGTCCTCGACGATCAGGATCCTGTGGCGCACCATTGGCGCATCCTAGTGGCAGGCCGATTCAGAGGATGTCAAGACGATGTGGGCGATCTTGATGCGATCTTGATCGCCGGAGCCGATGCTCCGCTGGACTGAAATCGCACCAAGCGACGATCCAACGAGGACGAGCACGTGAAGAACTTCAAGACCCTGGGCATTGCCGGCGGCCTGGTCACGGCGGCGCTCGTGGGTGGCACCCTGATCAGCGCCGCGCTGGCGGCACCATCCGCGCCGGGCGCAAGCCCATCGGCTGCCAATCTCGCCAACGGCGAATACTGCGAGGCCTGGCAGGCGGAGTTCGCCGACCAGCTTGGGGTCTCCGTCGACGACCTCCTGCCGGCGGCCAAGGCCGCGAGCATCGCCGCCATCGACGCGGCCGTCGCGGCCGGTGACCTCACCGAGGAGCGCGCGACCGCGCTGAAGGAGAAGATCGAGGCCGCCGAGGGCAATGCCTGCCGGTTCCTCGGTCATCCGTTTGCTGGTAGCGGCCATGGGCCCAAGGCTCACTTCGGCGGTCCTCTCCTGAGCGTGGCGGCCGAGGCACTCGGCATCGAGCCGGGCGAGCTCAAGCGGGCGCTGCGGAGCGGTGATTCGCTGCAGGACGTGGCGACCGCGCAGGGCAAGGATTACGACACCGTCAGCAACGCAATTCTCGACGCCGCCAAGACCAAGCTCGATGCCGCGGTGGCGGATGGGCTCGACCAGGCCCGGGCCGACGAGATGCTCTCGAAGCTCGATGAGGCGCTGGCCTCCGGCGAATTCCCTCAGTGGAAGCCGGGCCGTGGCCACGGGGGATTCCACGGCTTCGGCGATGATGAGGCCGATGCGACGGAGTCCGAGGCGCCGTCGACCTGACCGTGCGTTCACTCTTCGACTGAGGCCGTCCCGCACCTGCGGGGCGGCCTCTTCGTGTCTCGGGTCCCATTGACTCGGGTACGCTGTGACAGTGACGAAGATCGGCTATGCGGCCATGCTCGAGCAGTTCCACCCAACCGACCTGCTGGAGTGGTGCCCGCAGGCTGAGGCCGCCGGATTCTCAGCCGGATTCATGGTCAGCGAGCACTTCCACCCCTGGACGCCGCAACAGGGCAACGCTGCGTTCGCCTGGACGTTCATGGGAGCGTTGGGACAGCGCACGACCTTGCCCATTGGCCTCGCCGTCACAGCCCCGGGGTTCCGCTATCACCCAGCGGTCATCGCGCATGCCGCCGCCACCATGGGTGCGATGTACCCGGACCGCTTCTGGCTCGGACTGGGTGCCGGTGAGGCGCTCAATGAGCACGTCATCGGCGGCAAATGGCCGGAGATCGGCATCCGCAGCGCAATGCTGTTCGAGGCGATCGAGATCATCAACAAGCTCTTCACGGGCGACGTGGTGCGGCACACCGGCGCGTATTTCACGCTGGAGTCGGCCAAGCTCTACACCCGCCCAGAACAGCCGGTCCCGATCTACGTCGCCACCGCCGGACCCATGAATGCCAGGCGCACCGGACGCCATGCCGACGGCATGATCACCGTCGGCGCGGCCGACGAGAAGATCCAGATGTTGTGGGCCAAGTTCGGGGAGGGAGCGCTCCAGGCGGGCCGGGACCCCCACCACATGCCGAAGCTGCTCCAGATCCATGTCTCCTGGGCCCCCACGGCCGCCGAGGCCGAGGAACAGGCAGTCCGCGAGTGGCCGAACGGGGGCATGCCGTTCCCGAAACAGGACGTTCGGCACCCGGAGGACTTCGCCAACATGTCCAGGCTGGTCCGGCTCGAGCACTTCACCAATCGGGTCCTGATCTCGGCCGACCTCGACGAGCACGCGGCGCATATCCAGAAGTTCGTGGACATGGGCTTCGACGAGGTGCACCTGCACAACGTCGGCCGGAACCAGACCGAATTTATTGCCGCGTTCGGGGAGAAGGTCCTGCCGCAGCTCCGCCTGGGCTAGGGCTATGCCAGGTCGAACCAGGCGCGCAGGCGGGCGCTGATCTCGATCTCTCCCGCGGCGACCTCAGTCGGTGCAGACTCCGCGGCCATCCTGAGCATCGCGCTTCCACGGAACGGCGCTGGCGATCCGTCCGCATCCTCTTCGATGCGCCGTGGCGGGCCGAGCTTCAACCCGGCCGCCGTGGCCAGCGCCTCTGCCCGGGATCGCGCCACGCCGACCGCCATGGCCAGTGCCTCGCGCGACGCGGCCTCAGGCTCGGCGAGCTCCATGGAGGTGCCGTGGACCTGGGTTGCGCCATCGTCCACCAGGCCATCCAGGATCGTCCCGAGCAGGTCGATGTCGCGCACCCGGATCGTCATCGGTCGAGACGCCTGGTAGCCAGTGATCTTCGGCGCGCCGCGGCCGTAGTCGTAGGTTGGCTGCACGGTGAGCGCGGGGGCCTGCACGTCGGCATCCGGGACGCCAACCTCGCGAAGGTGTGCGAGGATCGCGGACGCGCGGCGGTTTGCCTCGTCACGGGCAGGACTCGTCTTCCGGTCGCGGACCGTGACCGACAGCGCCACGACCGCCAGGTCCGGGACCCGTCGCACGGTTGCCTCGCCGCTCACCACAATCATTCGCTGCTCCGGCTCGGCCATGCGCTATTCCACCGCCTCCCAGACCGAGGCGATCCCCTGCCCGACGCCGATGCACATGGTGGCCAGCCCATGCCGCGCGCCGCGCCGCCGCATCTCGAGCAGGAGGGTTGCCACCAGACGAGCGCCGGATGCGCCGAGGGGATGGCCGATGGCGATCGCCCCGCCGTTGACGTTCACCTTCTCTGGGTCAAGCTCCAACTCTCGCATGACGGGCAGCGCCTGCGCCGCGAACGCCTCGTTCAGCTCCACCAGGTCGAGGTCCGCAACGGACAGGCCGGCCCGATCGAGCGCCTTGCGCGAGGCGGGGATCGGTCCCAGCCCCATCGTCGCGGGATCGACGCCAGCCACAGCGCTGGAGAGGAGCCGCGCCATGGGTCGAAGGCCAAGTTCGCGAGCCCGCGCCTCGGAGGTGACGAGGAGCGCCGCGGCGCCGTCGTTGATGCCGCTGCTGTTGCCCGCGGTGACCGATCCGGACGCATCGCGCTTGAAGGCGGGCTTCAGGGCAGCGAGCTGCTCGAGCGTGGTCTCGGGACGGGGGTGCTCGTCGCGGTCCACCGTCGTGGTGGCTCCCTTGGCGCCGGGCGCCTCGATCGGCACCACCTCGTCGCCAAGGCGACCTGCCGCGTGGGCGGCTGCCCAGCGCCGGTGGGACTCGAGCGCGAATCGGTCCTGGTCCTCGCGGGTGACGCCACAGCGCACAACCACGTTCTCCGCGGTCTCGCCCATCGAATAGGGGTAGTAGGCATCCGCCAGGCGTGGGTTGGTGAAGCGCCAGCCGAGGGTCGTGTCGTACAGCGTCTGCTCGCCCCGCGGGAAGGCGGCGGACGCCTTGGCCATCACAAACGGGGCACGGGTCATCGACTCCACACCCCCCGCCACGAACAGGTCCCCGTCTCCCGCAGTGATGGCATGAGCAGCACCGATGACCGCCTGCATCCCCGATCCGCACAGCCGGTTGACCGTCTGCCCCGCCACCTCGATCGGCATCCCGGCCAGCAGAGCGGCCAAGCGGCCCACGTTGCGGTTGTCCTCGCCGGCCTGGTTGGCAGCCCCCAGGATCACATCATCCACGGCCGCGGGGTCCACTCGCGTCCGCTCGAGGAGCGCACGGATGACGTGCGCGGCCATGTCGTCGGGCCTGACCTCGCGCAGGCCGCCGCCGTAGCGGCCGAAGGGCGTCCGGAGCCCATCCACGACAACGGGAGTGAGGGCGGGATCGGTCTGGCGCATCAGGCATGGATGCTAGCACCGGGTTAGGATCGCGCGACGTGACCGCCCAAGCGCCACCCGAGCTGCCGATCCCGGGCCAACGCCGCGCCTGGTGGCTGCGCGAGGCGCTGGCCGCCGAGCAGCCGAGCCTCCTCGCTCCCTCGCTCTTCGGGGACGTGAGCGCCGACGTCGCGATCGTCGGCGGCGGCTACACGGGGATGTGGACCGCCTACTTCCTGGGCGAGATTGCGCCCGAAATGCGGATCGTCCTGCTCGAGGCGGATATCTGCGGCGGCGGCCCGAGCGGTCGCAATGGCGGGTTCCTCCACGGCTGGTGGGAGTATCTCCCGTTCCTGGCCAAGCGCTACGGGCCGGCCGAGGGTCTGCGCATCGCGGAGGCCGCCGACGAGGTCGTGACGGGTGTCGGCGATTGGTGCAGGCGTCATGGGGTCGATGCGCACTTCACGGCCAACGGCTACCTGCGCGTCAACGCGTTCCCCATAGTCGCCAACGACTGGACCGGCACACCCGTCGAGATGGATCGGCTCGGGGCTCCGGGGCAGCTGGTTCACACGGACCGCGCGGCCGTGCAGGAGGTGTGTGCCTCGCCCGTGTTCGGCGAGGGGCTGCTCATGCCGAGTGCCGCGACGGTCCAGCCGGCGCTCCTGGCTCGGGGTTTGAGGCGCGTCCTGCTCGAGCGCGGGGTCCAGATCTACGAGGGAACCACCGTCGAGGGGATGGATCCGCAGGCGAGTGGCATGCACCTGAAGACACCGCGCGGCACGGTCCGAGCGGACCGGGTCGTGCTGTCCGTGAATGCCTGGGCCGCTGGCTGGCCTGGCTTCCGGACCCGGGTCCTGGCCTGGGGCAGTTACATGGTTGTCACGGAGCCGATCCCCGACCGGCTTGCCGAGCTGGGCTGGACCGGTGGCGAGGCGATCGCGGACTCGCGCTTCACGATCAGCTACTTCCGAACCACGCGAGATGGTCGCATCGCATTTGGTGCGGGCGTCGGGGCGGCCGGCTTCGACGGACGCATCGGTCCGGTCTTCACGCATGACCGCAATGCGATCCAGCGTGTGGCGGCCAACTTTCGCCACCTCTTCCCGATGCTCGCCGACGTGCGCTTCGACGATGCCTGGGGTGGACCCATCGATATCACCGCGGATCGGTTCCCCGAGATCGGCTCACGAGAGGGGGGCCGCGTCCTGTATGCCCATGGCTTCGCCGGTAATGGGGTGGGCCCTGCGCGCCTGGCGGGGCGCATCCTCGCGGCTCGCATCGCCGGCGGTCGCGACCCGATCGCCTCCCTCCCGCTCTTCGGCCGGCGCCAGCGATTCCTCCCGCCCGAGCCGTTCCGCTTCGTCGGCGCACGTGCCATCCGGGAGGCGCTGATCCGACAGGACGACGCGCTGGATGCGGGGCGTCGACCGGGACTCCTCACCCGGCTGGTGGCGCAGGTGCCGAGCCTGCTCGGCTATCGGTTCAGGCATTGAGTCCGAATCGTTGACCGCACCGATGGCCGCGGCGTAGGATCGCGCAATCCAACTTTGAGGAGACGCCCGTGCCCCCACGATTTGCCCCTGTCCGCACATTGCTTGTGATCCTCGTCGGCAGCACGCTGATGCTGGCCGCCTGTGCGGCACCCAACAAGCTCCTCGTGCTGGAGTGGAGCGGGTACGAAGAGGAAGACTTCTGGACCGACTTCAAGGATGCCAATCCCGACGCCACGGTGAACTTTGAGCCCGGCAGCTCGGATTCGGACGTCCTCGGCAAGATGGAGCAGGGCAGCCAGGCCGACATCTTCCACTTCTACACTGGCTACCAGCAGCTCTTCGTCGACGCCGGGCTGGCAAAGGAGATCGACACCAGCAAACTGACCAACTGGGACAAGGTGCCCGACAGCTTCAAGGAGCTGGGACAGGTCGATGGCAAGCAGTACTTCGTTCCGTGGGACTGGGGCTTTACCTCGATCCTCTACAACACCGATCACGTTGCCAGCGTGGAGAGCTGGGACATCCTCTTCGACGAAACCTACGCAGGGCACATCTCGATGTGGGACGACGGGCCTGCCGCGGTCACGGTTTCGTCCTACATCCACGGTTGGGACGAGGAGGCGATCACCGACGAGCAGCTGGCGGAGGCAGAGCAGGAGTGGAAGGAACAGAAGGCCCTGAACCTCAAGTACTGGGCCGACGAGTACGCGGACCTCTGCCCCGATGTTGAAGGGGGCGACATCTGGGTGGCCTACGCGTGGCAGGGCTGCTACGCGCAGACCCTCTACAACGAGAGCCAGCCGGTTGCCTACGCGACCCCCAAAGAGGGGCGCAACTCGTGGGTGGGCCTGTACGGCATCAGCGCCGACACCGCCAACTACGACCTGGCGCTGGAGTTCCTGGACATGAAGCTGGCGACGCTGACCTGCAGCAACGCGGTGACCCTCTTCTACTACGGCTGCGCCAACCAGGACGTCATGGACGCGATCGAGGACCCGGTCCTGATCGAGGCCTTCGGGGTCGACGACCCGTCGATCCTGGAGAGCACCAACTTCACGCCGCCCGTTACCGACGCTCAACGGGAGGCGTGGACCGAGATGTGGGCAAACGTCAAGGCCGAATAGCAGCGCCCGTCTAGACCGATGCTCGGACGGCGAGGAAGCCTTCGGTTCCTCGCCGTCCCGCCCTTCGCCTGGCTGATCCTCTTCTTCGTCGCCCCCCTCCTGCTCGCCATCCTGATCAGCTTCCGGGGCGAGCGCGGCCCGATCGACTTCGGCAGCCTGCTGCAGCTCTCGACGCTCCAGTACGAGAAGGTCGTCGGCTCGCCATCGTGGGTCCGGCTGCTGGGCATTTCGGCCGTCATGGCCCTCATCGTCGCCGCCACGGCGACCCTGCTCGCCTTCCCGATCGCCTATTTCCTGGCATTTCGGGCGCGCCATCGGGCGCCGATCTTCCTCGTCCTCCTTCTCCTGCCGGCGTGCACGAGCTTCCTGATGCGAGTGCTGGCCTGGAAGCTGCTCCTCGGCAGCAGCGGGGCGATCAACTCGTTCTTGGTCTGGATCGGTGTCATCCGGGAGCCGATCGGCCTGCTGCTCTATTCGCAGGCGGCGGTGGTGATCACGCTCGTGTACGTCTGGATCCCGTTCGCGGCGCTGCCGATCTACGCTGCGATGCAGCGTGTGGACCGGAGCCACCTGGAGGCTGCCGCGGATCTCGGCTCCGGACCGTGGTCGCGCTTCTGGCGCGTGACGGTTCCCCTCAGCCTGCCGGGAGTGCTGGCGACCTTCTTCATGGTCTTCATCCCGACCGTCGGTGAGTACGTCACGCCGTTCCTGGTGGGCGGGACCGAGGGGATCATGTACGGCAACCTGATCCAGGACTTCTTCACCCGGGCGGGCAACTGGCCCCTGGGATCGGCACTGGCGGTGATCATGCTGGTCGTGACCGTGGCGCTCGTGGCGATCGCCCTCCGTATCGTCGACCTGCGCAGGGCAGTGGCATGACAAACGTCACGCGTCCGGTCCGGAGAGGCGCGATCGGCGTGGGAAGGACTCGCGTGCCGCTTGGTTCCACCTACGCACTGCTCCTCGCATTCCTCTACCTGCCGATCGCGCTGCTCGTCGTCTTCTCGTTCAGCGCCAACACCTCGCTCAGCTTCCCGCTCAAGGGACTCACCCTCGACTGGTACGGCAAGGTCCTGGATGACCCGGCGCTGCTCGCAGCGGCCCGCAACAGCCTGGTGGTGGCCAGCGTCGCTGCGACCGCCGCGACCGCACTCGGCTTCGCCGTCAGCCTGGCGGTGCTGCGGTTCCGCTTCGCCGGTCGGCGCCTCCTCCTCGCCCTGGCGGCCGCCCCGCTGGTTGTCCCGTTCGTCGTGCTGGGCGTCGCCCTCTTCCTGCTCTTTAACCTGGTTGGGGTCCCGCGCTCGCTGCTGACCGTGGCACTGGGGCACAGCGTGATTGCGCTCCCCTATGTGACGCTGATCCTGCTGTCGCGCATCGTGGGTCTCGACCCGGCGCTCGAGGATGCTGCCATGGACCTGGGGGCGTCCTACCCGACCACCCTGCGGCGGGTGATCCTGCCACTGGTGGGGCCAACCCTGATCTCCGCCTGGCTGACGGCGTTCATCGTCTCGTTCGACGAGGTCGCGCTCGCCAACTTCCTGGCCGGCGGCGATCCCACCTTCCCGGTCTTCCTGTACGGCCAGCTGCGGTTCGCTGGGCGAATACCGGTGCTGATCGCGATGGCGGTGATGCTGATGACCGCCACTATCATCCTGGCCCTCATCGC
>JBKKBV010000019.1:0-7566 GCA_046713375.1 Candidatus Limnocylindria bacterium | reverse complement strand
TCGCCGCACCGCCCGCCCCGGTCGCCGCGCCGAGCAGCGTCAGACCCGACATGGGGATCAGGAAGCCGCCGAGGACGAAGAGCCCGCCCAGAAGCATCTCTCCGATGCCGATGAAGCTCCATCGGGTGATCAGGGTCGACGGGCGGCGCGTGAACCAGCCCAGCCGGACCACCTCGTCCTCGAGACCATTGCGGGTGCCCTTGAGCAGGTCGTTGAGCTCCCACAGCCGTTCGCGGGAGATGATTCCGCTGGCGAGCGCCTGCTGGCGGAGGAGGTCCCACGCGTCTCGCTCCGCGCTTCCCAGCCGGCCCCCCGTCGGCGCCTCGTCGCGGATCTCGATGGCCGGGTCGAGGAGCGGATCGGCCTCGTCGTCGGTCTTCACCTTGTCGGCCCGATCCAGGTTCTGGAACGCGATGCGGCCGGTGCTGGCCAGCTCCATCAGGAGCGTGTTGATCGAGTGCTGGGTCGACTTCCCCTGTCGTACCACGGTGGCCAGCGGGGGCGTCATGTCGGCCGGCGGCCCCGCCATCAGGATCGATTCTGAGTCGAGGACCTCTGGATCGTTCCCCTCGCGGCGCCAGGCGAGGAACGCGAGCCCGACGATAAGGAGGAAGCTGATCGGGGCGCCGATCACGCCGACCACCGCGTTGAGCTGGCGAAGGAAGTTCAGGCGCGCGGTCGCCCCCGGCGTGATCGCCACATCGATCAGGTTGACGGCCTCGATCAGCCCTCCGCCGATCTGGCCCTGTCCGGCGGCCGGCAGGATCACCTCGTCGAAGACCGACTGGAGGTCGCCCTGCGAAAGGTAGCCGCGCAGGAACCCGGCGCCGGCGAAGTAGTGAGCCTCCCCGTGGAGCAAGCCGGGCTCGAAGCTGATCAGAAACACGAGCCCGTCGTCAAAGCCGGCGCGGCCCACTCCCCATTGATCCATGAGTGCCCGAGCCGCCGCCAGGTTGGAGTCCGGCGTCGCGGACTCGTCGACCTGCACGTAAATGGCCAGCTCGGCACCGCTGCGCGCCACGATCGCGTCGATCTGCGATTCCAGCGCCTGCTCGATTCCCGTGTCGAGGGCCTCGGCCGGGTCGTAGACCGCCTGCCCATCGACCGGGTCCGGGAATTGGTGCTGGTCGGTGGGAGCGGCGATGAAGCCGAAGACCGCGGCGGCCGCGATGATGGCCCAGAAGAGACCGAAGACGATCGTGCTGGCGACCCGGAAGAAACGAACCAGTCCCACGGCAGCAGAATAGACGCCCCGCCGACGACCGGGCGCAGCTCACCGCTAGGCGCAGCTCACCGCGACGCTGGCCGGCGCCCGTCGCAGGCCGGGGATCCGTTCGCTGAAGGTGACGGTGCCTCCGCCCTGCACCTGTGGCGAGACCGTGGAGCGGATGCGCAGCACCAGGTTGGAGGCATCGCGCGCCGTGACCTGGCACTTCGCCCGACCCGCATTCGCGCCCTGGTTGGTCACCTGCAGCTCCACCACCACGGCGTCGGGTGGGTCGCTGCTCCAGCTGAGCGCTTCGCCGCGGAACGGACCGATCCCCCGCAGCGACAGGCTGGCGGCGACCGCCATGATGACCACCCCGGCCACGATGGCGACCACGATGGTGCCGTGATACTGGGTCGCCGATGGCGTGGCCATGCCGGCTCGGTTGCAGACATCGCAGATCGTCTCGTCGGGACCGATCTGGCGGCCGCACTTGTAGCAGTTGCGCGACGGTCGGGGGTCGGCCGGCGTCACGACGCGGGCGCCAGTCGCTCGCCGGCGCGGATCGGGACGTTCAGCCAGTTCTCCGGCGGAGCGAGCGGGCAGCTCCAGATCGGGTCGTAGACGCACGATGGGTGGTAGGCGTAGTTGAAGTCGACCACCAGCTCATCATCGGTCGAGCCGAGGTCAGCACCCTTCCCCGAGTCCCATACGTAGCGGCCGCCGCCGTACGACTCGGTGCCGCTGGTGGCGTCCCGGAAAGGGATGAAAATGCCGCCGGCGTACTCGTTCAGCCAGTAGACAGCCAGGCGCGCCGACGTCCCGTCGACGGTGAAGCTGACCCAGCCGATCCTGGCGTAGGGCATGGCCGGCCCGGCTGCCGAGCGGGGGAGGTCGAGCGACGGCGCATCGGGATCGGGCTCGAGTGTCGCGCGGAAGGCGAGCGATGGCGCGTACCGCCAGTAGGCGAGGCCGCGGAACTCGCGGCGCGCCGCAGCGGGCAGCGGCGAGGATGGGTGAGAGGCGAAGAGGCGGTCCTTGGCTGCGCGGAACCCGAGCAGGCGTGCCGGCTCCGCGCGCGCGTCAGTGCGCAGGGCGTCGTAGGACGCCGCCACCCGGCGACGCCAGTCGGCGAGATCGAGGTGCTCGGACATGGGTCAGGAAAGTGTACGGGCGGCGCCGCCCGGAGGCTGCGCCGCCCGCATCGGTCAATGGGGAGATTCGAGCTAGGTCACGATGCCCTGGTCCGCCAGCCACTGGCGAGCCACGTCCTCGATCGACTCCTGGTTTACGCTGACCTGGACGTTCAGCTTGGTCAGCTCTTCGGTGGTCAGCTTGGCCGAGACGGCGTTGAGGGTCGTCTCGAAGTCGTCCGGCGCCGCCTCGAGCAGGTCGTTCCGAACGACCGGCGCAACGTTCTGGGCGGGGATCAGCTTCTTGTCGTCCTGAAGCAGGACGAAGTTGTAGCGCTCGATGTCGGCCTGGGTGGTGCACATCTCGGCGACATCGATCCCGCTCTCGTTGAGAGCGGTCGCCATCTCGCCCGAGCAGGCTCCCAGGTTCTCGACCTGCAGCGTCGCGATGTCAATCCCGTACACGCTCTTCAGACCGGGTCCGCAGGACGGGTTGTCGCTGCATTCCAGCGGGAGGCCCCAGGTCAGCTGATCGGCCACTTCAGCAAGGTCACTCATGGTGACGAGGCTGAACTCATCGGCGGTCTCCTGCCGCACCACGAATCCGTCGCCGTCCTGGGCAGGGGCGGCGTCGAGCACCGTCTGATCCTTCGGATCGAGGGCGGCGGCCAGGTTGGTCATGGTCTCGGCGGTGTCACCGGTCGCCTCGCCGCCCAGCTTGCGGACGAGCGATCCGATGTACTCCGGCAGCAGGTTGACGTCGCCGCTGTCAAACGCCGGCAGCGCCAGGTCGCGGCTGGCGAAGTCCTGGCGTGTGACCGTGTATCCGTTCGCCTCCAGCGCCTGGGCGTAGATCTCGGCCAGGAGCTGCGACTCGTCGAATCCCTCGGATCCCACGGTTACAGCGGGCCTTGCGGCCTCGCTGGCGCTGGGTGAAGTGCTGCTCCCACCCGTCGAGCAGGCGCTGACCAGCAGCGCGAGCATCGACGCCCCGAGGGCAGCCGTGCGGTATTTCCGCATTGGGTCCTCCTTGGTGTCCCGGCCGCTGCACACCGCGGCGCGGTGCCTGGCCGTTCGGTGAGTCTAGCAGCGGTCGCGGAACGGGTCCGCAAGGGCTCTTGCGCGTTCGCGGAACGTCAGGGCAAGGCCTCGCGCGACAGCGGTCCGAGCTCGGTGAACGGCGCCTGCCCAGCGCGGCCGCGCAGCCCCGGCGACACCACCCGCCGCTGCATGACGCCGAAGAGCAGCTCGGTCAGCAGCGACAGCCCGGCGATCATCAATGCCCCGGCGAAGATCTGCGGCATGTCCTGCGTGGCGATCCCCTTGAGGACGAAGTACCCCAGGCAGTCGGCCGAGATGACGGCGCCCAGCGACGCGGTGGCGACCACCTGGACGGCGGCGGTACGGATGCCGGCCAGCAGCAATCCGGCCCCGACCGGCAGCTCGACCCGGGCGAGCAGCTGCAGCTCGCCCATCCCCATCCCGCGACCCGCCTCGACCAGGTCGCGATCGACTTCGCGCAGCGCCGCGTAGGCATTTGTCACGATCGGCGGAATGGCCAGCGCGATCAGGGCGATCAGGGTCGGCACGAAGCCAAACCCGAGATTGAGGCGCAGGCTGATCGGGAAGACGACGCCCAGGATCGCGATCGACGGGATGGCCCGACCGACATTGGCCAGCGCGATCGCGAAGATGGCACCCCGCCCGGTGTGCCCGATTGCGAGACCGATCGGCAATGCGATCACGACGGCAGCCAGCAACGCAGACACAGACAGCGCCAGGTGGCCGAGGAGGTGGACCGGGATCGAGTTCTGCCCGCTCCATTGCTCGGGAGCGGCGAACCAGGCGAGGACCTGTCCCAGGAAGTCCATCGGTCAGATGCTCCGCGTTCGCGACCAGGGGGTCAGCAGCCGCTGCAGCCCCACGAAGCCGAGGTCGGCCAGCACGGCCAACAGGACCGAGCCAAAGGCGCCTACCAGGATCGCAGTGGGGAAGCTTGCCCGGATCCCGCGTTGCACGATCAGGGAGCCGAGGTTGCTCTGTCCGATCAGCGCGGTCACGGCGACGAGGCCAATGGTCGTGACAGTGGCGATGCGCAGCCCGGCCACGATCGTGGGCAATGCGAGCGGAAGCTGCACCCGCCACAGCAACTGCCATGGCCCGTATCCCATCCCCTGGGCCGCCTCGAGCACGTCGCGCGGCACGCCGTCGAAGCCAGCGACGATGTTGCGAATCAGGATCAGGAGCGTGTAGCTGACCAACGCGATCTCGGCCGTCAGGAGCGACACCCCGGTGAACGGGATGAGGAGGGCGAAGAGGCCCAGGCTGGGGATGGAGTAGAGCAGCCCCGACGCGCCGATGATCGGCGGATACAGGCGACGCCAGCGAACGACGAGCAGCGAGAGCGCGAAGGAGAGGACGAAGCCGACGACGACCGCGATCACGGTCATGACCACGTGCTCCCAGGTCCGCTCGCCGATGTCGTCCAGGTTGGCAAAGATCCAATCCCAGCGCACGAACGGCTCGTCAGCGCTCACCCAGCGCCTCCTGAACGCAGGACGTCGGAGATCGCGTCCACGCTGACCAGGCCCAGCACGCGGTCCCGCTCGTCGACGACCACCCCCAGCTGGACCGATGATCCGAGCATCGCCGACAGCGCGTCGCGCAGCGTGGTCTCCGGCTGCAGCGTCGGCGAGCCCGGCGTTGCGTCCTCGGCGGCGATGACGCCATCTGGCGCGAGGTCGCGCTTCCCGAGCCAGCCGATGGGGGCATCGTCGGCATCCAGCAGCAGCGCATAGTGGGCGTCGGCGGACGCCAGCCGCTTGCGAACCTCGGCCCGCGGCTCGCCGGCGCGAGCCGTGATCGGCTGCTGCAAGGGCAGGTCGCGGACCCGCGCCAACGAAAGCCGCTTGAGGCCGCGATCGGCTCCGACGAAATGCTCGACGAAGTCGGTGACGGGAGCCGCCAGGATGGCGTCCGGCGTGTCGTACTGGGCCAGGATCCCGCCGCGCTGCAGGATCGCGATACGGTCGGCCATCTTGATTGCCTCGTCCACGTCGTGGGTGACGAAGACGATCGTCTTGCGGACCTGCGCCTGGAGCCGCAGGAACTCATTCTGGAGCCGCTCCCGGAGGATCGGGTCCACCGCGCCGAATGGCTCGTCCATGAGCATCAGCGGGGGATCGGCAGCCAGCGCACGGGCCACGCCCACCCGCTGGCGCTCGCCGCCGGAGAGCGCAGCGGGATACCGATCACGGTAGGTCGTCGGTTCCAGCCGCACGAGCTCGAGCAGCTCCTCGACCCGATCGCGGATGCGCCCCTCCGGCCAGCGCAGCAGCCGCGGCACGACCGCCACGTTCTCGGCCACCGTGAAGTGCGGGAAGAGCCCCACCTGCTGGATGACGTAGCCGATCCGCCGCCGCAGCTCGACCGCCGGCAGCGCCATGACGTCCTCGCCGTCGATCGTGATGCGGCCGCCCGTCGGGTCGATCAGGCGGTTGATCATCTTCATGGTCGTTGTCTTGCCGCAGCCCGATGGCCCGACCAGGACCACGATCTCGCCGGCGGGGATCGTCAGCGACAGGTCCGACACGGCCGGCGGCGTGCCCGCCGGGCCGTAGCGCTTGGTGACGTGATCGAGGGTGACGACCGCCGCGCTGCTGGTCACCGGCGGAATGATAGGGAGCCGGGCCCGCCGATCGAGGCGACCGCGCCGACGACGTGCCAGATCCGCACCCCCGATCGATCGTAGACGAGCTCCCATTCCGGGCTCTGCTCGAAGCTGGTCGGCTGGCACGCGCGCGGCGGGCCGGTGTCGAGCAGATAGGTGGCGCCGAGTGAGCGCGTCAGGTCCGCCGCCTGCTCGGGGTCTCCCGAGCAGTAGATCGCATCGACCAGAGCGGAGCGCTCATCGGGCGAGTAGCCGAGGTTGGCGATGTACGGGGTGAAGGTCAGCACCCGAAGGCGACCGGCCGGATCGGTTGGCGAGTTGAGCCAGCCGTTGGTTACGAAGACGGAGCGCTCCGGGGTGTTGGCGGCAATCCAGTCCGCCGCGTCGACCTCGCTCCAGCCCAGCACCACCTCGCGGTTGGAAGCGGTCCAGGTCGAGACGAGGAGCGGCGAGGGGACGCTCACCAGCAGGACCGCCGCGACGGCCCAGGCCGGCCAGCGCCGGATTAGCCAGGCGACCAGCACCGCGACGGCGATCCACATCGCCTGGAAGTACTTGTTCATGTCGAAGCCGATCGCACTCACCTGCACCACGTTGGGCACCAGGAACATGATCACCAGCCAGACCACCAGGAAGCCACGGTGTGGGACGCGCGGAAGGAGCAGGGCGAGCAGCGCGAGGAGGAAGGGCAGGCCCAGATTCGTGGCGTAGAAGAAGAGGATCGCCCATGGACCGTCGGCGATAGGCGCCGATTCCCAGCCAGCCACCCACCGGAGCGCCCCGCTGCCGCGTGCCTGTACCACCGCCGCGATCGCGAAGGGCACGGCCAGCAGGTACGGCGCCAGCAGCAGCGCCGCATTGCGCGGCGCATCCCGATCGATGAGCCGGCCGCCCATGACAACCCACCCGAGGGCCAACGCCAGGAAGGCCGGGAAGAAGAAGAAATGAAACGGCGCCAGCAGGGCACCGAGCAGGCCGGCAAGGAGGATCACCGCCAGGCGATCACGCCAGCCCGCTGCGCGGGCGCGGGCCGAGGGCAGGCCGGCCACCAGCAGGAGAACGGCGCCGACGAGCATCGGGAGACCCGCGGTCGTGGCGCGGTGCACGAGGAGCCCTGTCCCCATCACCGATGGGATGCGGAAGTAGGGCCACTCAGTCAGCCACGAGTTGTCGTACGAGTTGCGCACGACCAGGCCAGGCAGGTCGCCAACACCGTTCGCGATGTCCCCGATCAGCCGCGCCCAGCCGAGGCCGCCCGCGAAGACGACGAGGACCACCGCCAGCACGGCGGCTCGCCGTGCACCGCGGCCGCGCAGCAGCGTTCGTGCCAGCCCGTGTACGAGGAGTGCCAGCGCCCCGGCCAGGATCGCCGACGAGACCACGAAGCTGGGGATGGCAAAGATGCCCGCCGCACGGGCGACGATGGCGGCGTGGAAATCGGCAAACCAGTGGTAGATAAGGGGCTCGCCGGCGAAGTACGGCACCTGCGGCGGGAAGTTGCCGGCGTTGAGGGACTGGGCGATCGAGAGGTGCACGCCCAGGTCGCTCCAGTTGGA
>JBKKBV010000018.1:0-2760 GCA_046713375.1 Candidatus Limnocylindria bacterium | reverse complement strand
CCTCGTCTCGGTTGGTCCTGAGCGAGAGCAGATGATCGTCCGCGGAGCTGGGTAGGGAGCGGATGACCGCGGCCATCGGTCGGCTGGCGGCGGGCCTGGCGTGGGTCGCAATGCTCGCGGCCTGCGCGCCGGCCCTCGAACACCCCTCACCGCACGGTCCGTCGTTCGAGAGTGATGGCTTCCGGTTCGTCGCGCCGACCGGCTGGAACATCCAGCCCTCGACGGCCGAGCCCTCCGCTGACGGCGGCGTGGTGCTGTACGTGGCCAACCAGGCGCTGCGCGACGACTGCTCAGGATCTGGGTCCGCGATCACCTGCCAGCTGCCGATCGATGACGGCCTGCGTCGCGGGGGGCTCCTTATCACGTGGCTTCGACACGCCTGCGTGGCAGGCGGCTGCGACCTGCCTCCGGCACAGCGCATCTCCATTGGCAATCGGCAGGGCGTCAAGGTGCCGGCCACGCAGGGATGTGAGGGCACCGGCTCCACCGAGGGATCGGTCTTCTACGTCACCGTCACTCCTCAGCGCGTGGACGGCCTCGTCGTCTGCGCCCGGGACCCGAGCGACGCGACGCGCTCGGCCCTCCTCGGCCTACTCGATGCGATCCAGTGGCAGATTCCCTGAGGTCTGCGGGCCCTATACTCGCCCGACACTCCGCGGAGGCCGCTGTTGATCGACCCGGCAATCCTCTCCCCCGACGCGACCTCCACCCGGCTGCGACGCGCATACGGATTCGACGAGGTGGCGCTGGTGCCGGGTGCCATCACCGTCGACCCCGCCGAGATCGACCTCACCACCGAGGTCGGGGGACATCGGCTCCAGATCCCATTCATCGCCTCGGCCATGGACGCTGTGTCAGACGCCGATTTCGCTGCGCGCATGAGCCTGCACGGTGGCCTTGCCTTCATCAACCTGGAGGGCCTCTACACCCGGTACGAGGACGCTGGCCCGATCATCGAGCGGGTCGCCGCAGCGGCCTCCAACCAGGAGGCGGCGGAGCTCCTTGCCGGGGCATATGCCGCCCCGGTGCGCGATGACCTGATCACGGCGCTCATCACGCGCGTGCGGGCCCAGGGCGGTGTTGCGGCAGTGGCAACCACGCCCGGCTCGGCCTGGCACCACGCGGAGGTCGCGGCCGAGGCGGGCGCCGAGCTGTTCCTGGTCCAGTCGCAGGTCTCCAGCGCCCAGCACATCTCGGCCGGCGGGCGCGTCCTGTCGCTCTCCGACCTGACCGGCGCGCTCAAGATGCCGGTCCTGGTCGGCAACACGGTGAGCGGAGAGGCCGCCTATCAGCTCATGCACCAGGGGGCGGCTGCGATCCTGGTGGGGGTCGGCCCGGGAGCCGCCTGCACCACCCGTGAGGTGCTCGGCATCGGCGTGCCGCAGGTCAGTGCCACGCTCGAGGTTGCGGCGGCGCGCGATCGATATCAGCAGGAGACGGGCAGATACGTCCCGGTGGTCACCGACGGCGGCATGAAGACGGGCGGCGACATCGCCAAGGCGATCGCCAGCGGAGCCGATGCCGTGATGCTCGGCTCACCCTTTGCCGCTGCGCTCGAGGCCCCCGGTCGCGGCTACAACTGGGGCATGGCGGCGCCGTCGCCCACGCTGCCGCGCGGGACCCGGATCAAGATCGGCGAGCGACTGCCGCTGGAGCAGATCCTGTTCGGGCCGGCGCACACCACGCATGGGACCCAGAACCTGGTCGGGGCGCTTCGCCAGTCGATGGCAGCCTTGGGCGCGCGCACGATCCGCGAGATGCACAGCGTCGAGATGGTGATCGCCCCGTCGATCGCCACGGAGGGCAAGTCTTGGCAGCTGGCCGCGAAGGAATGAGCTAGGGAGGGGTCATTGCCGGACGAGCCATCATCACCGCCGGCCCGGGGGCGGACCGTCCACGGCGAAGCGGCGAACGCCGGCCATCGGGTTCTTGCCCCTGACGACGCCGAGGTCGAGGCCTACCTTGAGCAAGCGCTCCACGCCCCGCCTCCGCAGCGTGCCGGCGAGGTGCCATCCGAGCCGGATACCGTCGTCATCCTCGACTTCGGGAGCCAGTTCGCCCAGCTGATCGCCCGCCGCGTGCGGGAGCTGCACGTCTACAGCGAGCTGCTTCCGCACGACACGCCGTGGGCCGAGATCGAGCGACGCCGTCCGAAGGCGATCATCCTGTCCGGGGGTCCGTCATCGGTGTACGACGAGGGTGCCCCCCATCCCGATCCGGCCATCTGGGCAGGCGGCATCCCGGTCCTGGGGATCTGCTACGGGCTGCAGCTGATGGCGCAGCAGCTCGGGGGCGAGGTGGCGCCCAGCACCAAGCGCGAGTACGGCCCCGCATCGGTCCAGATCACGAGCGAGGATGGGCTGTTCCGCGGCCTCGACCGGCAGCAGCCGGTCTGGATGAGCCATGGCGACCGCATCGTGCGTCCGCCGACCGGCTTCGTGACCACGGCCGAGACGGAGACGAGTGCCTTCGCCGGCTTGGCCGATCCGACGCGCAGCCTGTACGGGATCCAGTTTCACCCTGAGGTGGTCCATACTCCCGCCGGCCGCGAGATCCTGCGCAACTTCGTGATCGAGATCGCCGGGGCGAGGCCCACCTGGACGCCGGCGAGCTTCGTCGAGACGACCGTCGCCGGGATCCGCGAACGAGTCGGCGGCGGCAAGGTGATCTGCGCGCTCTCCGGCGGCGTCGACTCCGCGGTGGCGGCCACGCTGGTGCACCAGGCCATCGGCGACCAGCTGACCTGCATCTACGTCGACC
>JBKKBV010000017.1:0-5560 GCA_046713375.1 Candidatus Limnocylindria bacterium | reverse complement strand
CGCGCTCCACGGTCCAGATCCGCGGGTGGTCGATCCCGTCAAGCTCATCCCAGGCGCGTTGGACGTTGAACGGCATGGTGTGCTCGAAGATCGGGAAGGCGCCGTACCGCGGCTCGAGGGACGCGCGAGTGGACCGATACGCCTCGGCCGGCGTGCCGCCGCCGTCCTTCACGGCACTTGTGCCGTCGAGTACGGCCGAGAGGAAGGTGCGCGTGTCATCGATCGCCTGGACGACTGCCGCGCCGCGCACGACCGGCCCGCGGCCGCCCACCAGCTGGCGGGCATCCAGCGCTGCGACCGCCTCGAGGGTTCCACCGCGCCAATCGTCGATGTGCGCGTCGCCCATGTATGGGGCCGCCCGCGCTTCGACCAGGTCCCCGCCGAAGCAGATCCGCTCGTCGGGCAGCCAGACCACGATGTCGCCGGCCGTGTGGCCGCGGCCGACGTAGCGCAGCTCCACCACGCGGTTGCCGAGGTCGATCTCCATGAGGTCGCGGAAGGTGTGCGTGGGCCGGGTCAGGCCGGGGATCGTCTCGGCGCCTTCGAAGAGACGCGGCATGCGGCCCGCCTCGCTGGCCCAGTCCTCCAGGCCGCGCTCCTCGACCCACGCAGCAGTGTTGGCATGGGCCACGATGCGTCGTGCGCCGAACGCCGACGCGCCGAGCACGCGGACCGCGTGGTAATGCGTCAGCACCAGGTCCCCGAACGGGAGGTCGGTAAAGGTTCTGATGACGTCGATCCAGCGCTGGGCCATGACCGGCGTGGCACGCGCCTCGATGGCCAGCACCGCATCGGTCCCGACGATGCATCCGCCGTTGGGGTCACCCTGCGCCGTGTAGGCGTAGACGCCCGGCGCGAGCTCTTCCAGGGTGGCTGTCTTCTCGGCCAGGTCCGCCGAGGATGCGAAGGGCCTGCCGCTCACGCCGCGGATGATAAGCCGATGCACCAGGCAGGGCATTGAGGGCGATCGAAGGCTAATTCTCTGTCTCGAAGAAGAATCTCCCGGTTTTGGGCGGCAGAGCCGATACCGAACTCATACCTCGCGCTGTGAGAGAAGTAGACCGCTGAGGAGAGACCTCTTGGTGAGAAGCCTCCGTCAGCGCGAAATAAGCCGTCGGTGATCGCGCAGTAACGAACCATGAGCACGATTGGCGCCGATGCGTGACCTCGAGGTCGGGCGACTGCTCCGCATGCTGCGCATCCGCCGCGGCTGGCGCCTCCGGGACGTGGCAGATCGCAGCGGCCTCTCGCCGGCAACGATCGGCCGCCATGAGCTGGGCTCCCTCGCTTCGGTCTCGATCATCCGTACGCATGCGGCCGTCCTTGACCTCCGGGTCGAGTGGCGCATGGTCGGTCGGGGTGCAGATATCGCGCGCCTGCTGGACGAGGAGCATGCGGCGATCGTCGAGATCGTCGCCGGCGCGATGAACCGCGCCGGCTGGCTGATCGAACCGGAGTCCAGCTACAGCGAATACGGTGAGCGTGGACGAATTGACCTGCTTGCATTTGAGCCGGCGGGCCGCGTTCTGGCAGTCGTCGAGGCGAAGACGGAGCTTGCTGACCTGCAGGGCCTGTTCGGCAACCTCAACGCGAAGGCTCGGCTGGCACCGGGGATCGGTCGACGCAAAGGTTGGGCCTCGTCGCGGGTGGTGACGGTTCTGGCCGTTGCCGCAACCGAGGGCAATCGGTCGATCGTCGGCGCGCACCCGGCTCTGTTCAGCAGCTTCCAGCGGGGATGGCTCCGGAGAAGGCTGCCGAGGTTGGGCGGAGATCGGGTCCTGGTGTGGATCCCAGCAGCGGTGGCCGGTCGGCGCTCGTGGCTTGCCGGTCGTCGGCGGATGCGGCGCGAGATTGGGCCTTGACATTGGAGTCACTCCAAGGTCTAGGGTTGCGCGTGCCGAAGCTGAGGCAAAGCGGGGTCAGCTCACTACAAGACTGCTGGAGGCACGACCGTGATCAGGTTTGAGACAGAAGAGACGATCGATCGTTCGACGGACGATGTCTGGACGTACGCTGCCGACATCCTGCGCCATCCCGATTGGATGGGGGTAGCGGACGCCCGGGTCCTGCACGGCCAGGGATCGGAGGTCGGGGCGCGTGGGCGTGAGCGCTTGGTGCTCGGGCCGTTCCGGTGGGATGTCGAATTCGAGGTGACCGAGGCCGTCCCGGGTCGCCGGATCGTGTGGCGGTCGATGGCTGGTGCCCCGTTCCACCTCGAGGTCGCTTTAGACCTCGAGCCCGTTGGACCAGACTCCACCCGGGCGACGTACGGGTCCGCCATACAGATGCGCGGTCTGTGGCGACTGCTCATGCCCCTCGTAGCGATGGAAGGCAAGACCGGTCCGGCGCGCGAACTCCATCGTCTCAAGGAGAACGTCGAGAAGGCGCCGGTCTCGTGATCGCCAGCACCGGCCTCGAAAGGGTCTGCCTGCTCCTTGCCGACCTCTCCGGATACACCGCCTACCTTGCCAACTCCGAGCCCGACCACGCGCCGGCGCTGGCCGGCGACCTCGTCGAGACGGTTGTGCGTCAGCTGCGCCCAACCTTTCGGCTCGCCAAGCTCGAGGGGGATGCAGCCTTCCTGGTCGCTCCCCTCGACCGCCTGGATGGGCCGATGCTGCTCGACGCCATCGACGCGACCTACGACGCGTTCCGGCGAAGGATGCAGAGCGTCACCGGTGCGACCACCTGCGACTGCGCCTCCTGCAGCCGTGTGCCCGACCTCGACCTCAAGTTTGTTGTCCATGTCGGAGGCGTTATCCGACACCGCGTCGCGGGGCGTGAGGAGCTGGCCAGCACCGACGCGATCATCGCCCATCGGCTCCTGAAGGCTGAGTCGCCGTCCGCGGCGGGGCTAGCCCGCTATGCCCTGCTGACCGATGCCTGTGTGGAGGCGCTCGGGCTGGACGCTACAGCCATGGGCCTGGTCTCCGCCACCGAGCAGTTTGAGCACCTGGGCGAGGTGCCGGTGCACCTGCTCGACCTGGAGCACCGCACAGCCACGCAGGGGCGTTCATGGGCGCCACCACGGCGCGCCGCGCTGGCAGAGGCCGAGCTTCGCCTCGAGGCAATGCCGATGGCCGTCTGGGAGCAGCTCACCTCGCCGCGACTTCGCCCTGGGTGGGAGGGGATCGAGCGTGTTGAGGAGGCCACCGTGGCCGGCCGGCGTGGGGTCGGCACCATGAGTGCATGCGTCGCGGACCGATTGGCATCGGTCGAGGAGATCCTCGAATGGCGTCCGTTCGAGGCATTCGTGCGGCGAGCAAACGTGCCCGGCGCCGGGCGCCTGTCGGTCCAATACGAGCTGACCCGAGAGGATGAAGCGACGCGCCTCAGAGGTCGCTGGTATGGACCGGCGTCAACCGCTGGGCTGGCTGCAGCACAGCGCTCGAACCTCGATCGGCTGGCAGATGCATTGGAGGTGGCCCATGCGGATCGGTGAGCTCGCCCGCGAGCTGGGGGTCAGCACCGACACTCTGCGGTTCTACGAGCGCGAGGGGTGGTTGCCGCGGCCGGAACGGGCCGAGAACGGGTACCGCAGCTACCGCAGTGACGACGTAGAGCACCTCCGTCTGCTCCTCAACCTCCGGCGCATCGACCTGCCGCTCGAGGAGGCCGCCCGGCTCGCGTCGTGGTGCCACGCCGGGCATTGCGAGGCCACCTCGTCGAACCTCCCAGCGTTGATCACGGCGCGCCGATCCGATGTCCGGTCCCGAATCGACGAGCTCCGTCGATTGGACGAGCGCCTGGCCGAGCTGCAGGGCCACCTAGCCGGCGGAGATGAGCTGACGGTGATCGGCTCATCCGCGCCGTGTTGCTCAGCGGCGGCCGCGGTCTTCGATGCCGTGGAGGGCACCTGCCGGTGCTGTGCCGTCCCACTGGAGGCGACCTAGGCCTGCGCCAACGCGGGGGGGTCTGGGCAGATGACGGTGGAGGTGCCCCCGCCGGCCGCTCTGAGCATATTGTTGGTCCCGCGCGACCCAGCCACCACGTCCCTGGGAGGGACGCGGCAGCAGTTCCAACGCCGTCCGCGCCGTCGGCCCGAGCCTGGATGTCACCTCGATGAAAGTGTCAATCGCTGTCGTCACAGTGCTGAACCTGATCCTCAGGTCTGCCTGGCTCTTGAACGTGCATCCGGAACCCAGGTCGGACTTTGCATTCTATTTCGGTGCCGCTTCGCGGCTGGCGGCCGGAGAGGGATACACGCTCAACGGCGAACCCACCGCGTATTGGCCGGCCGGGTGGCCCATAACCCTGGGAGCGCTCTTCCGCGTCTTCGGCAGCGAGCTCTGGGTCGGCCTCGCCTTCCAGCTGGTGGTAACCACGGCCATCGCCATCCTGATCGTCCTGCTCGCACAGCGCTTGTCCGGATCATGGGCAGTTGCCACGTCGGCGGCCGTGGCCTGGACGCTCCTTCCGGGTGAGCTGGGTTGGACCTCGGTGCTGGGCACCGAGCCGCTCTTCACGCTGCTGACAGTCGGGGCTCTTTGCGCTCTCGCGGGTGGCACCGATCACCGAAAGCTCATTTTGTCCGGAGCCCTGCTGGGGGCCGCGTGTTGGGTGCGCCCCACGGTGCTGCTATTCCCGATCGCTCTCGCGGTACTTCTGATCATGGAGCACAGATCATGGCTTGTCCCAATCTCCAAGGCCGCCCTGGTGCTCGTCGTGATGCTCGTCATGATCGCGCCACTGACCGTCCGCAACTACGCGAAACTCGGATCGCTGGTGCTGGTGTCCACGAACGGTGGCGTGAACCTGTGGCAGGGGGTCCACACGGACAGTAGTTACTGGTGGTCACCTGACCCGAACGAGAATCCGCTCGCGGCGGTAAATGATGAGGTTGAGCGAGACAGGCTCGGCCAGCGTCTGTTCTTCAGACATGCAGTCGCGCATCCGGGAGACGTCGCAACCCATGCTGTGGCAAAGATCGCGGCGCTCTACGGTCCGCCGACCACTGTGTGGCTCTTCGTGGGCGAAGGCTGGGGTGAGCGAAGGGCAGCTGTAATCAAGACAGGCGCCTCGATCGCATATGCCGCATTCATGTTCGCCGCCGCGGCGGGCATAGCCTGGATGTGGCGTCAGCGGCGTTGGCCATCGACTTTGCTGCTTGGATTCATCGTCTATTACAGCGCGGTGTGGTCGGTGTTTCCCGCATGGGATCGGTTCAGATATCCGCTCATGCCGGTGTTGGCGGTGTTCGCAGGCATGGCCCTTGTCAAGTTGTGGGCGCTCGCTCGTGGGAATAGTGGCGGGATGCAGAGGACTGACCCCGCACCTCGGGCATGATGTGGCGCCTACCTGAGTGCCTACTTGAAAGGGGGGAGTGAGACAACTCGTGCGTCGATCATGCCCGGGACTGCAACGACTTGTTCGACCAGCGCCGGGGGTAGGAGGTCGTCGACGCTCACGAACATCATCGCCTCGCCCGCGGCTGAGAGGCGCGACAGCTCGAGCGAGCTGATGTTGACCCCTGCCGCGGCCAGCGCGCTGCCGACCGCTCCCACGATCCCCGGCTGGTCGCGGTGACGGGTGACCAGGATCGTTCCAGCCAGTTCGGCGT
>JBKKBV010000016.1:0-14603 GCA_046713375.1 Candidatus Limnocylindria bacterium | reverse complement strand
ACTCCTACTCGACCACGTTCGAGGGGGTCCTGCCCAACCTCGAGCGCCGCTACCGCGAGACCAGCTCGGAGGCGACCAAGACCGAGATCGAGCGCTACATGTCCCAGCGGCCGTGTCCGACCTGCGGCGGCATGCGGCTCAAGCCCGAATCGCTATCGGTGACCGTTGGCGATCGCAACATCATCGAGACGACCCGGCTGGCGGTGACCGATGCATTGGCCTGGTACGCCGGTCTGTCCGAGCTGCTCACCGAACGCGAGAATCAGATCGCGCGGCAGGTGCTGAAGGAGATTCGCGCGCGGCTGGGCTTCCTCGTCGACGTCGGCCTCGACTACCTGACCCTTGACCGGGCCAGCGGGTCGCTCTCCGGCGGCGAGGCGCAGCGCATCCGATTGGCGACGCAGATCGGGTCGAGCCTGATGGGGGTCCTCTACATCCTCGACGAGCCGTCGATCGGCCTGCACCAGCGGGACAACGACCGGCTGATCGCGACCCTGATGCGGCTGCGTGACCTCGGCAACACCCTGATCGTGGTCGAGCATGACGAGGAGACGATCCGCGCCGCCGACTGGGTGATCGACATCGGGCCTGGGGCGGGGGAGCACGGCGGCGAGCTGATCCACTCCGGGCCTTTGCCGGAGCTGCTCCACAGCCAACGCTCGATCACGGCGGCCTACCTGCGCGGTGACCGCTCGGTGCCGGTGCCGTCGCGGCGTCGGCGGGGCAGCGGGGAGTGGCTGACGGTGCGCGGCGCGCGAGAGAACAACCTGCGCGGCGTCGATATCGCATTCCCGCTGGGCCGATTCGTGGCCGTGACCGGGGTGAGCGGGTCGGGCAAGTCGAGCCTCGTCACGCAGATCCTGTACCCGGCGCTTGCTGCGCGGATCTGGGGCGCCCGCGAGCGTCCCGGCGCCCACGACACGATCGAGGGGATCGACCGCATCGACAAGGTGATCGAGATCGACCAGAGCCCGATCGGGCGAACCCCGCGCTCGAACCCGGCCACCTACACAGGATTGTGGGCGCCGCTGCGTGAGCTGCTGGCGGCCGTTCCGGAGTCGCGGCTGCGGGGATATCGGCCCGGACGATTCAGCTTCAACGTGAAGGGCGGGCGCTGTGAGGCCTGCGAAGGGGCGGGGATCGTGCAGATCGAGATGCACTTCCTGCCGGATGTCTACGTGCAGTGCGAGGTGTGCAAGGGGAAGCGTTACAACCGCGAGACGCTCGAGATCCATTACAAGGGCCACAACGTCGCCGAGATCCTGGAGATGACCGTCGACGAGGCGCTCGCCTTCCTCAGCGCCGTCCCCTCGATCCGCAACAAGCTGCAGACGCTGTATGACGTGGGGATGGGCTACATCCACCTCGGCCAGCCGGCGACGACCCTCTCGGGCGGGGAAGCGCAGCGGGTGAAGCTTTCGACCGAGCTCTCGAAGCGCGCCACCGGTCAGACCCTCTATATCCTCGACGAGCCGACCACGGGGCTGCACTTCGACGACGTGGCTCGCCTCCTGCAGGTGCTGGGCCGCCTGGTGGAGACCGGCAACACGGTGGTGGTGATCGAGCACAACCTCGACGTCATCAAGAGCGCCGACTGGGTCATCGACCTCGGGCCGGAGGGTGGCGCCGCCGGCGGCGACCTCGTGGCGGCCGGCACGCCAGAGGAGATCGCCCGAACGCGCGCCTCACATACGGGGCGGTACCTGCGCCACGCGTTGGGCATGGGCGAGGAAACTCCCGCGCGGCGCGCACGTCGGCGTGAGCCGGCCGCGGTGGCCGGCTAAGTGCCCTGATGCCGACCCGCGCTGAGGCGCTCGCCCTCCTGTACGACTGGAACGTCAACCCCTCGCTGCACAAGCACGGCCTGCTGGTCGAGGCTGGGGTGAATGGATACGCCATCGACGACGGGCTCGACAACGCCACGGTCGAGACCTGGGGGCTCGCTGGACTGCTCCATGATCTCGACTACGAGCGCTTTCCCGATCCCGCCACGCACGGCGCGATCGGGGCGGTTGCCCTGCTCGAGCTCGGCTATCCCGATGAGGTCGTCCATGCCGTGCGTTCCCACAACGACGCCCTTGGCATCTCGCGAGAGAGCCGCCTCGATCACCTCGTCTACGGGTGCGACGAGCTGGCCGGCTTCCTTGTCGCGGTCGCCCTGATGCGGCCCTCCCACAAGCTGGAGGACGTGGAGCCGGCCAACGTTCGCAAGCGGATGAAGGACAAGGCCTTCGCCCGCGCCGTCCCGCGCGAAATGCTTTTCGCCGGAGCTGAGGAGATCGGCCTGGACTTCGACGAGCACGTCGCCCGCATGGTTCGTTACCTCTCCGCCGTGGCAGCCGAGGTCGGGCTGTAGCCCATCTCCTCAAGGAAGCGCGACGGGCGGGCTGGGTCGAAGGCAAGCACCAGCCGCCGCGTGGCCCGAGTGAGCGCGACATAGCCGAGCCGCCGTTCCTCCTCCAGGGCGCGCCGTGGATCAGCGGCTCCCATCAAGGCCCGCCGGTTCGGGAAGCGATCCTCTTCGAACCCGACCACCACGACGGTCGGCCACTCCCGTCCCTTGGCGCCGTGCACCGTCACCAGCTCGATCGGCGCAGAGGGGTCGCGCAGTTGTGTCAGGCGTGCCAGAACCTCGTCGCCCGCCGCCAGGAAACGGTCCAGGCGCGCGAAAGCCGACGCCCAGCCAAGGAGGGCATCGATCGCCGCATAGTCGTCGTCGCCGAGAGCGTCGTCGCCGTCCGCTCGTCGCCAGCCGCGCGTGGCCCGCAGTCGCAGGAGGGCTGGAAAAGGGGGATCTGCTGGTGGCAGGCGGCGTGCCGCGTCGAGCAGCGCCCGTACCGGCTCGGCCTCGAGCGGCGTCGGCAAGTTGGTCGCGTGCGGCTGTCCTGCTCGCAGCAGCGCAAGGGCGACCGGGGTCAGCTCGGCGCGAGTCCGAGCGAGGATGCAGCAGCCCCCGCCGTTTGCGGACTCGGCGGCGGCAAGCGCCGCCAGCCGGTCAGGCCAGCCATGCCCGGCCGATGCCATCATCACGATCGCCGTCGGCTCGGTGCGGCGACCAGGAGTCGCATCGATGCGCTTCTGGAAGCGCTCTGTGTTTGCCGCGATCAGGCGCCGCGAAGCAACCACCACCGGCGGCGGGCAGCGGTAGTTGGTCGCGAGCTGAACCCGCCTCGCGGCGGGGTAGAGCTCGGAGAAGCCAAGGATCCGACGCACGTCCGCGAGACGCCAGGCATAGATCGTCTGGTCGTCGTCACCGACCACGAACAGGTTCTGCTCCGGCTCGGCGAGGAGACGGACGATGCGCAGCTGTGCCGCGTCGACGTCCTGGAACTCATCGACCGCCAAGTGGCTGAATCGGCCTTGCCATCGCAGCCGGACGGCGGGATCTCGCTCGAGCAGGTCGACCGCTCGAACGACCAGGTCGTCGAAATCGAGCGCGCCGCGCGCGGCCAGCAGGTCGTTGAAGATGGCGAGCACTGGCAGTGCATCGTCCGGTGGTGGCCTGCCCTCGACCTTCCAGGCCGACACGAGTGTGTCGAGGGCGGCCGCGTCGGGCACCGGTCGTGCATCCGCAGCTCGCCCCGCGACCACGCGCCGTCGTGCCGCGCGCAGGAGGGGCAGGCGGTCTGCCAGAAGATGGACCGGTTCACCCGTGTCGAGGAGCACTTGGCGCGCGAGCGCGTGGAGGGTCCGCACCTCGATCCGATCGGCTCCGAGCAGCAGCGGCCCGAGGCGCGTGGCGATCCGCGCGCTGAGCTCCTCGGCCGCTTCACGGTTGAAGGTCACCACGGCGATGCGCTCGGCGGCGACGCCTCGGGTCAGGAGCACGCCGAGCCGGGCGATGAGGGTCGTCGTCTTGCCACTGCCGGCCGGGGCGATGATCTGCGCCGGCCCATCCGGCAGGGTGGCTGCAGCTCGCTGCTCGGCATCAAGCGCGTCGAGCAGCCGAGCCATGGGCGGGGTTACGACCGGGGCCAGCGCCATGCCGTCAGGATCGGCGGGCAGCCTTACCGGCGGATGATCGTCGGCTTATCGGGATATCCTGTCGTCCGCCTCCTTCCGCAGCGGGGATCCCTCACCGAACCGATGAGACGCCGATGAACCGGCGCGGCCGCCGGATCAGCCATGCCACCGAGTCTCCGCGCGCCCGCCGGATCCGGGAGGCAACCGAACGCGAGCAGCTGCTCCGCGCGCAGGGTATCGACTCGTTGAATCCGGCTCCGCGGCGATCGCGGACTGCCACGCGCAAGCCCCGTCGCTGGAAGCGCAACCTGCTCCTGCTGCTGGTGATCGTGTTGCTCAGCGGGTGCACCGGCGGCTGGCTCCTCTGGCAACGCGTCGCTGCGTTCAACGACGAGGTCAGCTCGGCAGGGTCGCTCTCATCGTCGCTCCTCTTCCCGTTGATGGGCAGCGAGCGGGTGAACGTGGCCATCTACGGATATGGCGGACCGGGACACACCGGCGGCATCTACCTGGCCGATTCGATCAACATCCTCTCGATCGATCCGAAGACCAACACCACCACGATGATCCCGATCCCCCGCGACCTGTGGATCGAGGGCTTCCCGGGGATCCCCGATAACGCCAGGATCAACGAAGCCTTCGCTGATGGGTTCGTGCGCGGCGGCGCCTACGAGGCCGGCACGTCTGCCACAGCCGTCCTGTCGACGGTGACGGGGCTCAGCATCGAGCACTGGATCGCACTCGACTTCACCGGGTTCAAGGAGATGGTCGACAGCGTTGGCGGCGTGACCGTCGATAACCCGGTCGCGTTCGCCTACACGTGGAACGAGAACAACTTCCACGCCGGCATCTGGGACGGCGGGTCCTTCGACGCGGGATCGATCTTCCTCGACGGCACGCACGCCCTGGACTACTCGCGCACCCGGTACACCAGCGTCCAGGCCGAATCGAACGACTTCGCGCGATCCGTTCGCCAGCAGCGGGTGCTCTCCGCCATCCGCGGCAAGCTGGGCGGAGGGTTCGGCGCCCTCGGGCCGGGGCTCGCGATCATGGGCGCGCTCAAGGGCCAGATGGCCACCGACCTGTCGGCGATCGACCTCTACCTGCTCTCCGGTCACCTCGGTGCCGATCGGCGCATCGAGCTGAGCGAGGGAGTGATCCTGGAAGCGACCAGCAACAGCATCGGCCAATACATCCTGGTCGTCGTCGGGCGCAGCTCGGGAAGCGACTATGCGCCCCTGCAGGCATTCATCCGGAGCGAGCTGGCCCGGCCCCTGGAGAGCCCGTCGCCGAGCCCTTCGCCGAGCCAGCCATGACTTCCAACGGGCAGAGCGAAGGGCACGTGCGCATGGTCCTGCGCCAACTGCCGCTGGCCCCCGGCGTGTACCTGATGAAGGGGCCACACGGCCGAGTCCTGTACGTGGGCAAGGCGGACGTCCTCCGTCATCGGGTCCGGTCGTACTTCGGATCCAAGGCCGGCCTCGACTCGCGAATCCTGCGCATGGTCGCCGAGGTGGCCGATATCGAGTACATCGTCACCGACACGGTCAGCGAGGCCTTCCTGCTCGAGTCCAACCTGATCAAGGAGCATCGGCCCCGCTTCAATATCCGGCTGCGTGACGACAAGAGCTATCCGTTCGTGAAGATCACGTTGGGCGAGGACTTTCCGCGGATCGTGCGCACCCGCAAGCTGAGCCGTGACGGCAGCCGCTACTTCGGACCGTACGCCTCCGCCTCGAGCGTCGACGAGACGTTGAAGCTGCTGCGCAAGATCTTTCCATTCCGCACCTGCAACCTGGAGATCCCCGACGGGAAGCGGGTCCTCGAGCGCCCGTGCCTGCTCTACTACATCAACCGATGCCAGGGGCCGTGTATCCAGGCCATCGAGAAGGCCGAGTACCGCGCCACCATCGACCGCGTGGTCGACTTCCTGGAGGGACGCCAGGAGGGAGTCGCCGATGAGCTGCGCGGCGAGATGCAGGCGCATTCCACCGCCCTCCGATACGAGCAGGCCGCCGTCGCCCGCGACAAGCTGCGCGCCGTCGAGCGCACCATCGAGCAGCAGAAGGTCGCCGCCTACAGCCGCGCCGAGCAGGACGTCATCGGGATCGCGCGAGCGGAGGGCGAGGCCTGCCTCCAGCTCTTCGTCATCCGCAACGGGAAGATGATCGGGCGCGAGCACTTCATCGTGGAGGGAGCGCGCGACGTCACCGATGCCGAGGTGCTCGGCTCCTTCCTGCCCCAGTACTACCTGGCGACTGAGCGGCCGCCACGCGAGGTGGTCCTACCGTTCGCACCATCGGATGCCGATGCCCTGGCGGCATTCCTGGCGGACCGCCGTGGTTCGCGGGTCGTGCTCACCGTCCCCGAGCGCGGGGCCAAGCGCCGGCTGGTGGCGCTTGCCACCCAGAACGCGGTCGAGGCCCTGTCGCGTGAGCGGGCGGAGTGGCTGGCGGATGCCGGCAAGCGCGACGAGGCGCTGGAGGCGTTGGCCACGGCGCTCGGACTGGGCCGCGCACCTGAGCGGATCGAGTGCTACGACATGAGCAATATTCAGGGCACCAGCGCGGTCGGCAGCATGGTCGTCTTCACCAACGGGCGCCCGGAGCCCCGCGAATACCGACGCTTTCGGATCCGTTCCGGCGACACCCCGGACGACTTCCGGATGATGGCCGAAGTGATCCGTCGCCGATTCTCCCGCGCATCGCGCCTGCGGGCGGAGACGGGCGCCCTCTCGCTGGCAGCGGTGGGGGCCGACCCGGCGGTGGAGGGGCTCGGGGAGGAGGCGGATGAGCGGGACCTTGATCCAGCCGCGCGGCCGGCGGCGGCGCGAGACGCCGGCTGGGCGCTGCCCGACCTCGTGATCGTGGACGGGGGGAAGGGGCAGCTCTCCGCAGCCGTCGGCGTCCTGCGCGAGCTGGACCTCGGTGACGTGCCGGTGGCCGGGCTGGCGAAGCGCTTCGAGGAGCTGTATCTGCCCGGCCGACCGGAGCCGATCATCCTCCCCCCCAGGAGCCAGGGGCTGTACCTGGTGCAGCGCATCCGCGACGAGGCCCATCGCTTCGCCATCAACTATCACCGCTCCGTCCGCAGCCGCAGCGCGCTGGCCAGCGTTTTCGACGAGGTGGAGGGGATCGGCCCGGTGCGCAAGAAGGCGCTCCTCAGGCGGTTCGGCAGCGTGCGCCGGATCCGGGAGGCATCGGTCGATGAGCTCGCGGAGACGCCCGGAATTCCTCGCGAGCTGGCCGATCGCCTGAAGCGCCACCTGGCCCGCGAAGGGATGCTGGCCTGAGATTGCGGGCCTATCTGAGCGTGCCTATACTGGCGCGGCCCGCCGCAATTGTGCGGCGCGTTTGGTGTCTGCGGCAGCCGCGACGACCGGAGCGAGAGGTTCACCTGGCTCACACATGACCTGGCGCCGCACCGCCCCGTGGGTGATTCTCATCACCCTGCTGCTGGCGATCTTCATCGACCTCCCCCGACAGACGCTCGGTTTGACATGGCTGCCCTCCAACATCTTCGGCCTCGAGCTGAGGACGGTGCTCGGCCTGGACCTGCAGGGCGGGGTGCGGGTGACGCTGGCGGTGACGCCCCAGTCGGGCCAGGCGGTCACTGACGAGCAGATCGAGACCGCGCGCAACATCATCGAGCGCCGTGTCGGCGGCCTCGGCGTGTCGGAGCCGCAGGTGCGGACGGAGGTGAGCGGCAACCAGCGACGCATCGTGGTCGAGATACCGGGTCTCTCCGGCGGGGTCGAGGACCAGGTGCGCAGCCTGGTCGGCTCGACGGGCCAGCTGCAGTTCATCGATCCCAAGGGCCAGCAGCTGACGGTCGACCAGGACATCCGCCCCCTCATTGCCGACGCGTCCGTGGCGGTCCTCTTCGACGGCAGCCAGATCGACCCTGGGACTGTTAACCCCGGCACGAACTCCGGCCAGATCGGCGTCGGCTTCACGCTGCGCAGCCCTGCGTCCGAGACGTGGTGCCAGTTCACGACCGCGAACGTGAATAACCCCGGGCCGATCGCCCTCGACGGGCGCGTCATCACCACGCCAACCATCAACGGGGCGATCTGCGGTGGCCAGACGATCATCACCGTCGGACCACCCGGTCCGGCGAACGAGATCGAACGCACCAACCTCTACAACACGCTGCGCTTCGGAGCGCTGCCGGTCTCGCTCAGCGAGCAGGGCGTCGAGACCGTCGCCCCAACGCTCGGGGCCGATTTCTTGACGCAGGCGCTCATCGCCGGCGCGATCGGCCTCACCCTGGTGCTCCTCTTCATGATTGCCTTCTACCGGCTGCCCGGCGTCCTGGCGGCCGGTGCGCTGATCTTCTACTCGCTGGTGTCCTACGCGGTCTTCCGCATGATCGGCGTCACGCTGACGCTGGCCGGGGTGGCCGCCTTCATCCTGTCGATCGGCATGGCGGTGGACGCCAACATCCTCATCTTCGAACGCATGAAGGAGGAGATCAGGCTCGGCAAGACCCTCGGCCCGGCGATCGAGGCTGGCTTCAATCGGGCGTGGTCGAGCATCCTGGACTCGAATGTCAGCTCGCTGCTGGTCGCCTCCTGGCTGTACTGGCAGGGGACCACGGTGGTGCGCGGGTTTGCTTTGGTGCTGATCATCGGCGTGCTGATCTCGATGTTCAGCGCAGTGACCGTCACCCGGACCGTTCTGCGCATGGTAGTGCGCACCGATTGGGGCCGGCGCCTCGAGCTGTATCACGTGGAGCGCTGACGACATGTATGACATCGTCGGCAAGCGCAACTGGTACTTCGCGTTCAGTGCGCTGATCACCGTCCCCGGGCTGATCTTCATCCTGCTGGGCGGCCTGAAGCCATCCATCGACTACACCGGCGGGACGGTGTGGCAGGTTCGCTACGCGGAGAGGCCGACGGCGGTCGAGGTGCATGCCGCCCTGGTCGAGCTCGGCCATCCAGAGGCGATCGTCCGCGACGCGGGTGAAGGCTTCCTCGAGATCCGGACCGATCCGATCGACCTGCTGCCACCCTCGACACCGCTCCCCAGCGTGTCGCAGCCACCGACACCGACGCCGCTCCCCTCGGGAGAGACGCTCTCTCCGAGTCCCAGCCCGACCCCCAGTCCCAGCCCGACGCCCGAGCCGAGCGGCTCGGAAACGCTTTCGCCGAGTCCCAGCCCGACCTCCAGTCCCAGCCCGACGCCGGGGCCGGTGATCCCCGGGACGGCGTTCGACGACCTCGAGAAGCAGCTGATCGCCAGATTCGGCGAGGGGGAGCCACGCAGCGTCATCACGGTCGGGCCGACCGTCGGATCGGAGCTGATCCGGAGCTCGATCATCCTGATCGGGATCGGTGAGCTCTTCATCCTGGGGTACCTGTGGGTCCGCTTCGGGTTCCGCTACGGCACCGCCGCGATCGTGGCGCTGCTGCACGACGTGATCGTGGTGGTCGGCATCTTCGCGATGCTGGGCTTCTTCTTCGGCCTCGAGTTCGACGCGCTCTTCGTCACCGCCCTGCTGACCATCATCGGCTTCTCGGTCCACGACACGATCGTCGTCTTCGACCGGATCCGGGAGAACCGGGTGCGGCACGCCGGGGAGCCGTTCGGCGCCATCGTCAACCACTCGATCCTGCAGACGCTTGGTCGCTCCATCAACACCAGCCTGACCGTGGTGGTGACGCTCAGCGCCCTGCTCCTGCTTGGTCCCGCCACGATTCGAACGTTCACGCTGGCGCTGCTGATCGGCGTCATCAGCGGCACGTACTCATCCATCTTCAACGCCAGCCAGCTGCTCGCGGCCTGGTACGAGTGGGACACGCAACGCAAGGCACGCGCACTCGCCGACACTCGCAAGGCGCGCCCCGCGGCTCGCTGACGACGGCCGATAACCAGCCGATACGTCCCCGGTAAGCCGGTCGCGGCTACCATGACCGGGTGATCGTCCCGCGCCTCGAATGGCTGCTGCCGGAGCCTTTTCCGGAGCCTCCGCCGTTCGCCGGCTTCGGGCGCCCCGTGGCGACGCTGCTGGCCCGTCGTGGCTTCCGCGACGATGAGCAGCTCGGCAGCTTCCTGCATGCGGGCGAGGCATCGCTGCACGACATCACGCTGATGGCCGACGCGGACGTGGCGCTCGATCGCATCGAGCGCGCCATCGGGGCGGGGGAGCGGATCGCGATCTGGGGCGACTACGACGCCGATGGGATGACGGCGGTGGTGGTCTGGGTGCTCGCCTTCCGAGCGCTGGGGGTCGAGGCACTGCGCCACGTGCCGTCCCGCCTGGCCGAGGGATACGGGCTCTCGCGTGGCGGCATCGAGCGGCTTGCTTCGGCGGGCGTCACCCTGCTGATCACCTGCGACTGCGGCGTGACCAACGCGGTCGAGGTCGAGGAGGCGCGCGGGCTGGGCATGGAGGTGATCGTGACGGATCACCATCTCCCTTCCGGCGAGCTGCCGCGAGCGGTCGCCGTGGTCGACCCCCACCGCCCGGACTGCGCGTATCCGGATCCCGACCTGACCGGCGCCGGGCTCGCATTCAAGCTGGCGTCGGCGCTGTTGACGCGCCGCGGGCAGGCGGCCGCGGATCTCGCGGGAGTGGCGGCCATCGGCACGATCGCCGACATGGCCCCGATGACGGGCGAGAGCCGCGCCATCGTGCGGCTGGGCCTCGACGAGCTGGCCGTGACGTCGCGACCGGGGCTTCGCGCCCTGCTGGCCCGGTCGGCAGAGATTCCCGCCCAGCCCACTGCGCGGGATCTGGCCTTCGGGGTCGCGCCGCGGATCAATGCCGCCGGCCGAATCGCCGACGCGGAGCTCGCCATGTCGCTGATGCTCGAGGAGGACCCGGTCGCTGCCGAGCGGATCGCGGAGGCCCTCGAGGCGGTGCACGTTGAGCGCCGGGCCATCACCGCAGTCACCATCGAGGCGGCACTGGCACTGGCTGCTGAGCAGCCGGGCCACGGCCCCTTGGCGCTGCGTGGAGATGGCTGGGCGCCCGGCGTGCTCGGGCTGGTGGCGAATCGGCTGGTGGAGTCGCTCGGGCGTCCAGTGGCGGTTGCCGCGCCAGTGGAGGACGAGCTGCGAGGATCGGTCCGGGCACCGGGCGACTTTCACGTTGCCTTGGCGCTGGAGGCCTGCGCGCCGCTGCTCCTCAAGCGTGGTGGACATCCGTCCGCGGGCGGCTTCAGCCTCAGGATCGACGGCTGGGCCGAATTCGCCGCGGCCTTTGCGGCCCTCCCGCGTCCATTCCCGCCCGAGCCCGGTCGAGCCGCTGAGCGGGCCACCGCGCTGACGGTCGACCTGGTGCTGCCCGCCATGCACCTCGGCTGGCCGCTTGCCGAGGAGATCGCCCGCCTGGCCCCGTTCGGGCCGGGCCACGTCGAACCGCTGCTGGCGGTGACGGGACTCCAGGTCGCCGATGCGCGGCGCGTCGGCGCCACCGGCGATCACGTCGCCCTGCGCCTGCGCCGCGGGGCGGAGGTGTTCGACGCGATCGCCTTCGGGACGCCGCCGGATCGTGCCGTGCCGGAGCCCGGTGTCGCGCTCGACCTGGTCGGGACCCTGGAGCGGGACCTGTTCCAGGGACTGCCTCGACTGCGCATCCGCGTGGTCGACTACGCCGATGCGGCGGTTAGCCCGCTGGCGGCGCGGCGCATCGCAGCCACCACCGCGCCGATCCCGGTCGTGGGAGAGGCAGCACCGCTCGAGGTGTCGCCGGCCAGATGAGCGATCGACCCGATCCCCTCGACCGGCTGCGTGCACGAATCGCGCGGCTCGGCGCGCCCCTTTGCCTGGGGATCGACCCCCATCCGGATGCATTGCCCGACGAGCTGCCGCGCGACGTTTCGGGGATCGAGCGCTTCGCCCGCGGCCTGGTCGAGGCTGCATCCGAGTACGTGGTGGCCGTCAAGGTAAACGTTGCCTTCTTCGAGGCCTTCGGCTCGACCGGTTGGGCCGCGCTCGAACGTCTCGTCGCCGACATGCCCGCCGACCATTTCCTGGTGCTCGACGCCAAGCGCGGGGACATCGGCACCACAGCCGAACGCTATGCGGCCTCCCTCTTCGGCGTGCTGGGGGCGGACGCGGTGACCCTGTCGCCGTACCTGGGGGAGGATACAGTCGAGCCGTTTCTGGCCTATCCGGGCCGGGTGGTGTACCTCGTCACGCGAACCACCAACCCGAGCGCCGGGACGCTGCAGGACCTGCACGTCGGCAGTGCTCCGCTCCATGAGCACGTGGCAACCTGGGCCGCCGGCAGGTGGCCCGATGGCCGGGTGGGGCTCGTCGTGGGAGCCACCGCCCCCGCTGAGCTGGCACGCCTGCGGCGCCTCGTGCCGACGCTCGGCTTCCTGGTCCCCGGCGTCGGCGCCCAGGACGGCGATCTGGCGGCCGCGCTCGAGCATTGCCATGGCTCCGCGGCTCCCGGGCTGGTGAGCATCTCGCGCGGCATCGCGGCGGCATCGCGGGGCGATGGATGGCGCGCCGCCGCGGCCGCATCGGCCCAGTCGTGGCTCGGCCGGATGCAGGAGGCCGGTGCTACACTGCCGGCCTAGCGCCACGCCACCGGCGCGAGTCGCGCGCCGCCAACGAGGAACCGCCAAGCACATGGGACCCATCGGTTGGCCTGAGCTCATCATCCTGCTCGTGGTCGTCCTGATCGTCTTCGGGCCGGGCAAGCTGCCGGACATCGGCAACGCCATCGGCAAAGGCGTGCGCGAGTTCCGCAAGGCGTCGAACGACCTCGAGAGCTCGATTCGCGGCGAGCCGAACAAGGCGGCTCCGCCCGCCGAGCCAGCGACCCCGGACGACAAGCCACAGGCCTGACCCACCCCCGGTCTGGGCGTTGGGGGAGGCGATGACCTGCAGATGAGGCATCCTTGACCGACGAAGGCCCGACGATGAGCCTCATCGAGCACCTCGGTGAGCTGCGCCGCCGCCTGATCATCATCGTCGCGACCATCCTGGTCGCCGCGGTCGGCGGCTTCCTCATCTCGCGCCAGGTGGCGATCATCCTGCGCGACCAGCTGCCGGAGGGCTACCGCGAGCTCGTGTTCCTGGGTCCGGCGGATCCCCTCTCCGCCCAGCTGAAGATCGCGGGCTTCCTGGGCATCGGGATCGCCATGCCGGTGATCCTGTTCCAGCTGTGGCGCTTCGTGGCGCCGGGCCTCACCAAGCGCGAGCGTCGCTTCATCTGGCCCGTGATCCTCGCGGCCATGGCGCTCTTCGTGGCCGGGGTGGTCGTCGGCTATCTCGTCATCCCGTACACCCTGCGCTTCCTCCTCGACTTCTCTGTGGGGCTGGCCAGCCCGAGTCTGACGATCGACCGCTATATCGGCTTCGTGACGACCATGATGCTGGCCTTCGGCCTGGTCCTGGAGTTCCCGATCGTGCTCATCGGCCTGGCGCGCGTGGGGATCCTGAACCATCGTCGCCTTGCCTCCCGTCGCCGATGGGCGATCCTGGCGATCGTGCTGTTCGCGATCGTGCTAACGCCCGGCAGCGACCCGATCTCGCCGCTGATCCTGTCGGGCGTGATGTTCCTCCTGTTCGAGGGGTCGCTCCTGATCATCCGCCTGATCCGGCGCTAGGACCGATGGCCGCCGGCGGTCGGGTCCTGCTCCTCACCGACGACGCCATGGCGGGCCACCATCCGCCGGGCCATGCCGAGCGACCGGAGCGCCTTGCGGCCGTAGCGTCGGGGGTGGCCGATGGCGCCGCCTCTGCGGGGGCGAGCCTCGGGCGACCCGCGGTTCAACCCGCCGAGGCAGCCGATCTGGAGCGAATCCACCCCGCGCCGTTCCTGGCGCTACTCGACGGCGCAGCGGGGCAGGGTGGCGGCTGGATCGACGGCGATACGTTCATCGGCCCGGACTCGATGGTGGCCGCGCGCCTGGCGGCCGGAGCCACCATCCAGGCCGCTCGCGCTGCCGCGGCCGGGGACGCCGACGTTGCATTCGCCGTGGTGCGTCCGCCCGGGCACCATGCGCGTCGCAATCGGGCCGCCGGCTTTTGCCTGCTGAACAACGTGTCCGTGGCGGCACTGGCGCTGCGAGTCGCCGGCCTCGCCCAACGGATCGCGATCCTCGACTGGGACGTGCATCACGGCGACGGCACGCAGTCCATCTTCGATGCCGATCCCGACCTGTGCTACGCCTCGACCCACCAGATGCCGCTCTTCCCCGGAAGAGGGGTTGCCGCCGAGCGGGGGACCGGTCCGGGCCTTGGCAGCAAGCACAACGTACCTCTCGTGCCGGGCAGCGGCGACGATGCCTTCACGGACGCCTGGCTGACTCAGCTCCTGCCCGCAGTCGAGGCCTTCGCCCCTGCCGCGATTCTGGTCTCGGCCGGCTACGACGCTCATCGGCTCGATCCACTGGCCCAACTCGAGGTGACGGCGGCCGGCTTCCGGAGCGTGGCCGAGGCGGTCGGGCGCCTGGCCCGGGCCGGTGGGATTGGCGGCGTGGGCCTCACCCTGGAGGGCGGCTACGACCTCCACGCCCTGCACGACAGCGCGGCGGCCACGGTTGGCGGCCTGCTGGCCGGCCTCTCGGGTCTCGAGGCTGGCTGAGGCTATACTCGACCTCGATCCCGGGGACGAGGAGGGCGCATGGCACGAGCAGCAGGTCCCGCCGCCCCGGCGACGGTCCCACAGACTCG
>JBKKBV010000015.1:0-9144 GCA_046713375.1 Candidatus Limnocylindria bacterium | reverse complement strand
GCGACCTCCCCCAGAAGAACCTGGGGGTGGATCTCGAGCACGACTTCGCCCCGCGCTACGAGCCGCTGAAGGAGCGCCGCAAGGAGCTCGAGAAGCTCGCCGACCAGGCGCGCAAGGCCGAGACGGTCTGGCTCGCCACCGACCTCGATCGCGAAGGTGAGTCGATCGCCTGGCACATCGCGGATTACGCCAGGCTGGACGACGCGCACGTTCGACGGGTTACGTTCAGCGAGATCACCAAGCCGGCCATCGAGGCGGCATTCGCCCACCCGCGTGCCGTCAACCTCGACCTGGTGAACGCGCAGCAGGCACGCCGGGTTATCGATCGGCTGGTCGGCTACAAGCTCAGCCCGCTGGTCAGCAGCAAGATTCGACGTGGCCTCTCCGCCGGCCGCGTCCAGAGCGTGGCGGTGCGCCTGGTGGTCGACCGCGAGCGCGAGATCGACGCTTTCACGGCCGAGGAGTACTGGACCATCGCCGCCGAGCTGGCGCGTCGCGGGGAGAGTGGCAAGTTCACGGCCGAGCTGACCAGGATCGACGGCAAGAAGGCCCGCATCGGCTCCGAGGCCGAGGCGCGAGAGCATGAGGCCGCCCTGCGTGCCGCGGAGTACAAGGTGGCATCGGTCAGCCGCACGCAGCAGAAGAAGTCCGCACCGCCGCCGTTCACGACCAGCACCCTCCAGCAGGAAGCGTCACGCAAGCTGAGCTTCGGCGCGCGACGCACCATGAGCGTCGCGCAGTCGCTGTACGAGGGGGTCGCCCTGCCAGAGGGCCAGGTCGGGCTGATCACCTATATGCGCACCGACTCGCTCTCGATTGCCGGTGGAGCGGTGAGCGAGGCGCGCAGTGTCATCGGCGAGCGGTTCGGCGCCGATTTCGTGCCCGAGAGGCCGAATGCCTTCCGCAATCGCAGCCGCGGCGCGCAGGAGGCTCACGAGGCGATTCGCCCGTCGAGCTTCGCCCGCACGCCCGACAGCATGCGGGCGCACCTCAAGCCAGACGAGTTCCGCCTCTACGAGCTGATCTGGAAGCGGGCGATCGCCAGCCAGATGGCTCCTGCCCGCTTCGACCAGGTCGGCGTCGACGTGAACGCAGGGCGCTACACGCTTCACGCCGGCGCTCGCAAGCGCGTCTTCGACGGCTACCAGGCCGTCTACGTCGAGGGCCGTGACGACGAGGAGGACGAGCGCCTGGCGGTGCTGCCGGACCTGCGCGACGACGAGCCGCTCGACCTCGCCGCGCTGGCGGCCGAGCAGCACTTCACCCAGCCGCCGCCGCGCTACACCGAGGCGACCCTGATCAAGGCGCTCGAAGAGCACGGCATCGGCCGGCCATCGACCTATGCCCCGACCATCGAGACGATCCGCGCCCGAGGCTACGTCACCATCAAGGAGCGCCGCCTCTTTCCGGAGGAGTCCGCCTTCAAGGTCACCGACCTGCTGGTCGAGCACTTCCCCGAGGTGGTGGACATCGAGTTCACCGCGCGCATGGAGGAGCAGCTCGACGAGGTGGCGGCGGGCACCAACGAGTGGGTGCCGATGGTGCGCGCCTTCTGGGACCCATTCAGCGTCCAGATCGCCGAGGGGCGGGCCAACATCGCCAAGCAGGTTGAGCTGACCGACATCGTCTGCCCGCTGAGCGGCGACCTGCTGGTGAAGCGCTTCGGGCGCAATGGCTGGTTCCTCGGCTGCAGCGGCTACCCCGAGTGCAAGTACACCGCACCCCTGCCCGGCGACGAGGCCGAGGCGGCGGCGCTGCCCGGCGTGGGGGAGGAGTGCCCGCGGTGCGGGCAGGGTCACCTGGCGGCGCGCACCGGCCGATTCGGGCCATTCGTGGGCTGTGATCGCTATCCGGAATGCAAGTACATCAAGCGCGAAACTCCAGCCGCCGAGCGGTTCGGAGTCTGTCCCAAGTGCGGGCAGGGGACGGTCGTGACCAAGCGCGGGCGGCGTGGCCGGCGGCCCTTCTGGGGCTGCGACCGCTATCCCGATTGCGACTACGTGAGCTGGACCCGGCCGGGTCGCCCGGAGGAAGAGGGCGAGGCTCCCGCGGCAGCCGCGGCCGCAAGTGGCTGAGGCGCCCGCGCTGAGCGGCGATGCCGCGGCGGCCCTGCATCGCTTCCTGGGCCATCTCTCGAGCCGCAACTCCGCGCCGGGCACGATCCGCGAGTATCGTCGCCACGTGGCGCAGTTCTTCGCCTTCCTCGGATCGCGCGGTGTCGACTGGAAGGCGCCCGACCGCGCCACCGTGCGCGCCTACCTGGGAACGCTGGCCGAGCGCGGCCTCTCCGCCTCGACCGTCGGTGGACAGCTGGCCGCCATCCGCTCGCTCTATCGCCACGCCGCCCGCCAGGGCTGGATCGACGGCGATCCGGTGGCGGGGGTGCGCTCGCCCAAGCGCCCCGGTCGACTGCCCCGGGTCCTGTCGGTGGACGGGGCGGCGCGCCTGGTCGAGGCGCCGGCAACCTTCATGCGGGCCGGCCGACGCAAGCGGGACCCCGCCGTGGCGGACGCCACCGCGCGCCGCGATGCCGCGGTCCTCGAGCTGCTGTACGCGACCGGGATGCGGGTCAGCGAGCTCGCCTCGCTCACCGTCGACCGCCTCGACCCCGCCCGTCGCCGGCTGCGGGTGATCGGCAAGGGGAGCAAGGAGCGCGAACTGATCTTCGGCGAACCGGCAGCGCGGGCGGTGCGTGCCTACCTGGCCTCGGCACGTCCGACCCTCGCCGCGCGCAGCAGCCGACCGGTGGCGGCGCTCTTCCTGAACAGCGCCGGTGGACCGCTCACCGCGCGTGGCGCTCGCATGATCGTGGATCGCTGGGTGACGGCGTCCGGCGCCCCGGCCAGCACCTCGCCCCACACGCTCCGTCATTCGTTTGCCACGCACCTGCTCGAGGGCGGAGCCGACCTGCGCACCGTGCAGGAGCTGCTCGGCCACGCCAGCCTGGCAACGACCCAGATCTACACGCACCTCTCCGACGCGTCGTTGCGCACGGCCTATCGCTCCGCGCACCCCCGATCGGGCCGGACCGGCTCCGCCCGTCCCACAGAGTGAGCGACGCCGTCGACGTGGAGACGCCGCCGGAGGCTCGCGGTCCCTCGGTCGGTCGGGTGCTGGCCAACGCCAGCCTGATCCTGACCCTGGCCGCGCTCGCCAGCCGGCTGCTGGGCTGGATCCGGCTGCTGGTCATCGGCTCGCAGTTCGGTGCGTCGGAGGACCTCGACGCCTACTTCGCCGCCTTTCGCATCCCCGATGCGATCTTCCAGCTGGTGGTGGCCGGGGCGCTGTCGGCCGCTCTCATCCCGGTCTTCAGCAGCTACCGCGCCCGGGAGGACGAGCGCGAGGCCTGGCGCCTGGCGAGCAGCGTCATCAACCTCGTCCTGATCGCGCTGGCCGTGTTCAGCCTGGTGATGGCCATCCTGGCACCGTGGGTGGTGCCCATCATCGCGCCCGGCTTCGACCCCGAGACGACCGAGCTGACGGTGCGCCTGACGCGCGTGTTGCTGCTCAGTCCCGTCTTCATCGGGATGGGCGCCGTCGTGAGCGGGCTGCTGAACACCTACGGGCGCTTCGGGGTGCCGGCCGGTGCCCCGCTGGTCTACAACCTGGCGATCATCGTTGCCGCGGTGGTCCTGGCGCCGACGCTGGGGGTCGAGGGACTGGCGATCGGGGTGGTGACAGGCTCGATCCTGCACCTGGCGATCCAGCTGCCGCAGCTGCGACGGGTGGGACGTCATTACGACCTGAAAATCGGCCTTGGACATCCGGGCGTCCGCCAGGTGGCTTGGCTGATGGGTCCGCGCCTGCTCGGCCTTGCCGCGGGACAGCTGAACTTCATCGTCAGCACGGTGCTGGCAAGCAATCTGGGGGTCGGGGCAGTGACCGCCTACAACTATGCCTTCCAGCTGAGCCAGATCCCGGTCGGCGTGCTGGGGGTGAGCGTCGCGGTCGCACTCTTCCCGACCTTCTCGCGCGATGCTGCGCTTGGCAACATCGCCGAGATCCGCCGCCAGCTGTCGACCAGCCTGCGCATCCTGGTCTTCCTGGCAGCACCGCTGACGGCGATCATGATCATCCTCGCCCGCCCGATCGCCGCCGTCTTCTTCCAGTACGGCCTCTTCTCGAGTGCCGCCGCCGAGCGGACGGCGGGGGCGCTCGTCTTCTTCAGCATCGGCCTGGCGGGACATATCGTGGTGCACCTGTTGACCCGCGCCTTCTACGCCATGCAGGACACCCGCGTTCCGGTCGCGTGGGCGATCATCGCCGTCGCCCTTAACGTGCCGCTGATGGCGATCCTGTCCGGACCGATGGGCATCGAGGGGCTCGCCCTGGCCCTCTCGATCAGCGCCTCGCTCGAGGTGATCGGCCTCGCCTGGGCCCTGCGCCGCCGGATCGACTCGATCGACGAGGGGACCATCCTGCGGTCCGCGCTTCGCTCGGCCCTCGCGGCGTTGCTGGCCGGCGCCGTGATGCTCGGTGGTTTGGCGGCCGCGCAGGCGTGGTTCGGTTCGATGCTCGCCAATGGCGCGGGGCGCGTGCTGGTGCTGCTCGTCCTTGCCGCTGCCGGGACGGCGGCCTACGTCCTGGCGGCCACCGCGATGCGTTCCGAGGAGTGGGGGCAGGTCCGCCGCTACTTCTTTCGTCGGCGGGTGACCGAGGACGCCGCATGACCCACTTCCGGCCGGCGACGCCCCCTGACGAGCCCGCCTGGCAGGCGCTCCTCGGACGGAGCCCAGCCGGCGACTTCCTGCACGATTGGGTGTGGGCCGAGGTGTCGGCCTTCGACCGGCAGCCGCAGCGGCGTTTCGTGTTGGAGGAGGAGGGCGAGATCGTGGCGCTCGTCGCCGCCCAGGAGCGTCGCCTGCCCCTTGGACGGGCGTTCTGGTACGTCCCGCACGGCCCGATCCTCGACTACGGGCATCCCCACGCTGCTGATCGGTTCCTGGCCGTGACGATTGGCCTGCGCGAGGTTGGCCGGGCCTCCCGCGTGATCGCGGCCAAGCTGGAGCCTCGCGTCGAGGCCGATGCGCCAGCGGTCGAGCTCCTCACGCGGATGCGGCCCGATCCGCGATCCGTCCAGGTCGGCCAGACGCGCCTGGTGGAGTTGACCGATGACGACTTGCTGATGGCCTCGTTCGACAAGGACACGCGCTACGCCGTGCGGCGCTCGCAGCGCGAGGGGGTGGAAGTCCGTGTCCTGACCGACGCCTCGGACTCCGCACCCATCGACGAACTCCATGGCCTGGTGCTCGAGACACAAAGACGCGCCGGCTTCCCGCGGCCGTCACTCGAGCGATACCGAATCGCCTGGCGGGGGCTCGGTGGTGCCGGCCGAGCCTCGATCCTGGAGGCACGGCGAGGCGAGGAGCTGCTCGCCTCCGGCATGCTGGTGCTCGAGGGGGAGCAATCCTTCTATCTCTTCGCCGGCTCGCGGCGCGAGGAGCCGGGTGAGCCGAAGCACTACGCCAGCTATCTGCTGCAGTGGGAGATGATGCGCCGCGCCCGCGACCTCGGCAGCCGCCTCCACGACCTGTGGGGAATCGCCCCCGCCGGCGCCGGCCCGGAGCACGCCTGGCACGGCGTTGGCCTCTTCAAGAAGGGCTTCGGCGGCCGCGAGGTGCGCTGGGCTGGCACTTGGGATGTCGTCATCGACCCGACCCTTTACCGCCTCCGGGCGACGCTGGCCATGGCTCGCGCGGCACTGCCCAGGCGAAGCCGATGACCGCGCCACCCCCCAGGGGCCTCGGCGAGCTGGCCGACGCCATCGCTCCGGAACGGGTGGTCGGCGTGCCGGTCGGCGAGGTCAGCGCCCTCGCCTACGACTCACGACACGCCGATCCGGGCACGCTCTTCTTCGCTGTCCCTGGCGATCACGTCGACGGGCATGACTTCATCGCCGATGCGGTCGCGCGCGGTGCGATCGCAGTGGTCGCCGAGCGCGAGACCGTCGGCCTCGCCGTCCCGCAGCTGCTGGTGTCCCGCACCCGCGACGCCCTCGCTGACGCCGCGGACTGGTGGTTCGGCCGTCCGTCGGAGAAGGTGGAGGTGATCGGGGTGACCGGCACCGACGGCAAGACCACAACCTGCTACCTGGCCGTCGCTGCACTCGAGGCCGGTGGCCGAAAGCCTGGGATGATCGGCACCGTGGCCGTGCGGGTGGGCGATGAGGTCAGGCCGAACGAAGACCGCAACACCACGCCGGAAGCACCAGAGCTCCAGGCGCTGCTGGCCGACATGGTGGAGGCCGGCAACGACTGCGTGGTGATGGAGGCGACCAGCCACGGCCTCGCCCAGTCACGTGTCCGCAACTGCCGCTTCAAGGTCGCCATCGTCACCAACGTGACCAGCGAGCACCTCGAATTCCACGGCACGCTGGAGGCGTACCGGGCAGCCAAGGCGATGCTGGTCGCAGAGGCGCCGACATCCATCCTGAATGCCGATGACCCTTCCTTCGGCTATTTCCGTGAGCGCGCGCGCGACCGGGTCGTCACCTACGGGACCGATGCATCCGCGGAAGTCCGCGTCACCGACATCCAGGCTCGAGCCGACAGAACGACCTTCACAGCCACCACGCCCCGGTGGAACGGCGAGGTCAACCTGAAGCTGCCCGGCGCATTCAACGTGCACAACGCCCTGGCCGCCCTGGCCCTGGCCGAGGTCGAAGGGGTGGACGTCGCCGCCGCCGCCCACGCCCTCGGCACCGTCGGCGGCGTTCCCGGCCGCATGGAGCGGATCAACGCCGGGCAGCCGTTCGGGGTGGTGGTCGACTACGCCCATACCGCCGAATCGCTCGAGAAGGTGCTCCGCACCCTGCGCCCTCTGACCACGGGTCGCCTGATCGTGGTCCTCGGCTCGGCGGGGGAGCGGGACCGGGTCAAGCGCCCCGCCCTGGGACGCGTGGCGGCCGAACTCGCCGACCGTGCGGTCGTGGCGGACGAGGACCCCCGCCTCGAAGATCCGCGGGTCATCAACGAGGCGATCGCCGACGGCGCGCGCGAAGCCGGCGCTCGGGACGGCGAGAACTTGTGGATCATCGACGACCGGCGGCAAGCCATCGCCCACGCCATCGGCCTCGCCAAAGCGGGCGACATGATCCTGCTGGCCGGCAAGGGGCACGAGGGGAGCATCATCTACGGCACCGAGAAGCGCCCGTGGGACGAGCGCGAGGTGGCTCGCCAGGAACTCGCGGCTGCCGGATTCGCGGCCGATGCCTGAGCTGTCCGCCTTCTACGTCACCGACCGCGACGCCTGGAACGCGTTCGTTGAGCACGCCGCGTACCGCAGCTTCCCGCAGCTATGGGAGTGGGGCGAGTTGCGAGAGACATCGGGCTGGCGCCCGATCCGGATAGCCGTAGGAGAGACACCGGCCCATCCGCTGGCCGGCGCCCAGGTGCTCATCCGCCAGGTGCCGTTCGTCGGCTGGCGTCTCGGCTACGCGCCACGCGGACCCATCGGCCAGCTCGACGATCCGCAGGTCCGCAAGCCATTACTTGCCGCGCTCCATGACCTCGGCCGTTCGGAGGGGATCGCCACCCTGAAGGTCGACCCCGAGGCGGGGGCAGGCGATCCGGCGGGAAAGGCCCTCATTGCCGCGCCGTGGCGCCAGGCGGCCAAGGTCCAGCCGCCGCGCACCCGGCTGATCGACCTTGCACCCGACGAGGAGAGCCTCCTCGGGCAGATGAGCAAGAAGCACCGTCAGTACGTCCACAAGGCCGAGCGCGACGGCGTGACCGTCGCGCAGCTCAGCCCGTCCGCCATGCCAGACGAGACGGCGCTCGCCCTGGCCGACTTCTACCAGATCTACGCCGATACCGCGGCGCGCGCCGGCTTCGCCGTCCGTGTGCAGGACTACTACGAGCGCGTCTGGACCCTGTTCGCCGCCTCAGGCCACGCTCGGCTCTTCTTCGCGCTCATCGGCGGCGAGCGGGTGGCAACCCTCTTCCACTTCACGTGCGGCGACCGGGCGGCCGAGGCCTACGGCGGCATGACCGATGCCGGCGCCGATTCGCGCGCCAACTACCTGCTCAAGTGGGAGGCCGTCCGCTCATTCCGGGCCGGGGGCTTCTCGTCATACGACCTGTGGGGCATCGCCACCGGGGGCATCGCGAAATTCAAGGAGGGCTTCGGTGGCCGACAGGTCGACTACGTCGGCGCCCGCGACCTGCCGCTGCGACCCTTCCAGGATGCCGCTCTCCGCCTGCTGCTCCCGGCATACGGCATCGCACAGCGCGCCCGACTGCGCCTCACCGGCCACAAGCTCGCCGGGAGCGACGACTAGACCGCGGGCTAGGAGAAGTCGGTCTCCTTCGCCACTCGTCCACGTGACGGTATTCACATAGCCGACTATTATGATCGACCATGAGAACCGTGACGGCCATGGGCCTGCGGGCGCGCCTCGGGGAGATCCTCGACGCCGCCAGCGCCGGCGAGCGCATCGTGATCGAGCGCGACCACAAGCCGATGGCTGTGCTGATCCCGTACGAGGAGGCCGCTCGCCTGGACCCCGACGAGCAGGAGCGCATCAAGCGCAGCCTCGCGGCGCTGGACCGCCTTGTCGCCCGCGGCAAGTGGCTCCGGGCCTCGGGTCTCATCCCGGCTGACGCTCCTGACGCCGTGACCGCCGTCCGACTTGACCGGGACAGAGATGACCCGTAGCGCGCAACCGCCATTGGTTGTAGACGCCTCCATCGCGGTTGCGATTGCGCTCCAGGAGCCGGGCTACGACCGTGCCGTCACGCTCCTCCGCGACCGAGGCCCGCAGGGGTGCCGCCTGCTCGCCCCCGCCTTCTTCTGGCTCGAAGTGGTCAACGTCCTCATGGCGCGCTATGGCCAGAGCCCAAAGGTGGTGCTCGAGGCGATCGTGGACCTCGAGGAGCTCGGCCTTGAGTCGGTTGCGCTCGACCGCCCGCACCTCCTGCTCACCATTGACGCGATGGTGCGAGGCGGCTTGTCGGCCTACGACGCCGCCTACCTGGCGCTCGCAGAGTCGACGGATGCGCAGCTGCTGACAGCCGACCGACGACTCGCCGGAGCTGCCGGCAACCGGGCTATCCCCGGGGATCGCGGCCATGCGATCAGCGAGCCACCCAAGTCTTATGAAGACTCCTGGGCGGCTTGGCCGGGAGCCGCCGCCTACCTGAAGAA
>JBKKBV010000014.1:0-2747 GCA_046713375.1 Candidatus Limnocylindria bacterium | reverse complement strand
TCAGGTACGAGAACGAGCCATAGGTCGAGCACGCGGCCCAGAACCCGTTGAAGGAGGTCATCGGGTCATCCGCCAGGTTGACCGTGGCGATCCCCACCGTTACCCCGGAGTTCGTGAACTCGGTGATCTGCTGCGGCAACAGCGCGCCGCGCGGGTTGCTGTCGCGCTGGTACCAGCCCCAGCCGGGCATCTCGCCGAAGTCCTTGGCGAAGCCCGCGATGTTGGTCGACTCGGCCAGGTCCGCCGAGCAGACGATGAACAGCGGCCTCCCGTACTCGGCCCGGGCGTGGGCGTTGACCCAGGAGCCCCAGGTCGCCAGCGCCGCCCGATTAGGGGCCTTCTCGCCCGGCGCCTTCCACATTTCCGGGGGATAGGCGTGGGCGTCAATCAGGCGCTTGTCGCTGAAGATCTCAACGCCGCGGCCACCAAGGTTGAAGCCCTCGATGTGGTTCGGCACGAGCCCCGCAACCTCGACCAGCCGGTCGCTGATGGCGTCGACCAGGTCCGTGTTTGCGCGCAAGACACCCATGGCCACGCCGAAGTTGTGGCGGGCCTGCGCCTGCTGCTCGGCCGCATCCGTCGGCGCCGGCTCGTCAACGCCCGCGTACTCGACGCCGTGGCGCTCCATGAACTCCTTGCGCACCGCCCAGAACTCCGGCGAGTTCATGAGGTGCGGGGTGCCGTGGCTCTTGTTGTCGTACTTGCCGTAGCCGCGCCCCTTGCGGGTCTTGAACCACGCGACCGATGGGACCCGATCCGGGTTCTCGCCCCGCGCCGCCTCCAGCACCGCACGGGTCACGGGACCCCACTCCGAGCCCTCCATGGTCCCCGTCACGCGCCAGGAGTAGGCGTTGAACCAGGACTCGGGGGTGCCGGGGACAACGCTCGAGACGGCCGGGTCGTCGATCCCGTAGTCGTTCCAGTCGAGCAGGAAGACGAGGTTGTTGAGCCCCAGCCCCCAAGCGGAGTTGCGCGTCTCGTGGCTGGCGCCGGGGGTCAGCCCGCCCTCGCCCTCGACCACGAAGACCTTCACTTCCTCCGCGCCCGCCAGCTTCAGGGCGATGGCCTCTCCGGCGGACGGCGGCTGGCCGTGCCCGGAGGGACCGGTGTTGAACTTGATAAAGAGGGTCTTGCCCTCCATCTCGGCGTGGCCGGGGAGCCCGCCGCGCCGACGCAGCTTGAGCAGGTCCTCCCAGGTGAGCGCCCAGCGGCCATCGTCGGGGAAGGTGAAGGCGGGGTCCGGATCGCGTTCGGCCCGGGCGCGCAGGACCTCGTTAAGCACGGCCAGCGTCGCGTACACCAGCGGCACGGTGTGGCCGGCCGACAGCACGAACCGATCCGCGAACGGCAGCCACGGCTTGCGGATGTCCCAGCGCATCGCTCCGGACAGGAGCAGCGACAGGAACATGTGGACCTTCGATCGCGAGCCGCCGGGATGCCCGCTCTGCCGGTAATTGAGCGCCAGGTCGATCGCTTCGTCGATGACCTCCCTGATCGCGTCCCAGCCTTTGAACGAGGGGACGGCCTCGTCGTAGAGGCGGTCTGCGGTCCGTTGCTGGATGGTTGTCATGGGCTAGGCCGATGCGCCGACGAGCTCGCCGGTCCGCTCCAGCTTGGCCAGCGACTCGCCGACCCGTTCCAGAGCGCCGGTGATCTTCTCGCGCGAGTTGGCGTAGCTGAAGCGCAGATAGCCCTCGCCGAACTTGCCGAACGACGTGCCGGAGAGGCCACACACGCCCGCGTCGTAGAGGAGGTGGTCGGCGATTTCGTTGCTGCTGCGACCGAACGAGCTCATGTTCGGGAAGGCGTAGAACGCGCCGTGCGGCAGGACGCAGCTGACCCCCGGGATGGCGTTGAAGCCCTCGACGATCAGGGAGCGGCGCGCCATGAACTCGGCGCGCATGGCATCGGCTGCATCCTGGGGGCCGGTCAGGGCGGCGACAGCGCCAGCCTGGGCGAAGGCGTTGGTGCCGCTCACCGAGTTGATCACGAGTGCCGAGAACGCCGGCTTGAGCCAGGTCGGCACGATCCCGTAGCCGAGCCGCCAGCCGGTCATTGCGAAGGTCTTGCTGAAGCCATCGAGTGTGATCGTCCGCTCCACCATGCCGGGGAGCGTTGCGATCGAGAGCGGCTCGCCCTCGTACTGAAGCCGGCCGTAGATCTCATCTGCCAGGACGACCAGGTCGTGCTCGATCGCGATCCTCGCGATCTCGCGCACGTCGTCGGCGGTGAGGATCGAGCCGGTCGGGTTGTGCGGCGAGTTGGTGACGATCATCCGGGTCTTATCGGTCACCAGGGAGGCCACCTCGCCGACGTCCATCCGGAAGTCGTTGGCCTCGCGCAGCGGCGCCGGCACCGCCACCCCACCCACGTATCGGGCCATGCTCTCGTAGATCGGGAAGCCGGGGTTGGGGTAGATGACCTCGTCGCCCTCGTTGATGAGGGCGAGCATGGCGTAGAACATGATCGGCTTGGCGCCGGGGGTGACGACCACCTGGTCCGCGGTCGCCTCGATCCCCTTCCAGCGCTTGACGTCGGCGGCGATCGCTGCTCGCAGCGGCGCGATGCCGGTGGCGGGCGTGTAGTGCGTCATCTTCTCGTCCAGGAGGGCTTTGCTCGCTGCCTCGCTGACATGGCGCGGAGTGTCGAAGTCCGGCTCGCCGATCTCCAGGTGAATCACGTCCCGGCCGGTCGCCTCCAGCGCCCTGGCGCGCGCGGCGGCCTCGAAGGCGGTCTCGGTCCCGATC
>JBKKBV010000013.1:0-4112 GCA_046713375.1 Candidatus Limnocylindria bacterium | reverse complement strand
GTTGCTGCCGACGCGCCGAAGCGCCTCATCGGCTCCCAGGCCTGGCTCGGCCGCGACCAGCTCACGCGCTCGTTCGAGGAGCAGGAAGGCCGAATGCCCCTCGTACAGGTGCCACGCCGCCGGCTCGATCCCGAGAGCCCACAACGCTCGGACGCCGCCGATCCCCAGCACGATCTCCTGGCAGAGCCGCATCTCGCGCCCCCGGACGTAGAGGATGTGCGTGATCGGGCGGTCGCTCCCCTCGTTGGAAGGGATGTCCGTGTCCAGCAGGAGGAGTGGCACCCGACCCACCTGTGCCAGCCAGACGGCGACCTGGACCTTGCGATCCGGGAAGTCGACGCTCACCTGCAGCGGAGCGCCATCACGCCCCCGCGCGCGGCGCAGGGGCAGCATCGCGGGGTCGAGGTCTGGCTGCGCATGCTCCTGGTGACCGTCGGCATCGATCTGCTGACGGAAGTAGCCGCGCCGATAGAGGAGCCCAACTCCAATGAAAGGCAGCGCCGCGTCGGACGCGGATTTGCAGTGATCCCCTGCGAGGATGCCGAGGCCGCCGGAGTAGATCTGCATCGACTCGTGGATTCCGTATTCGGCACAGAAGTACGCGATCGGCCCCGGAAGGGATGCCGCCGGATCCGCGTCTGTCGCGGCCCGATACCAGGAGTCTGACCCGTTGGCGAGGTAGCGGTCGAACTCGTCCAGCACGCGGCTGACATCGACCATGAAATCCTCATCGGCCAGCAGCTCGGTCCATCGGCCCGGCTCGAGCCCGGCGAGGACCGGGATCGGACTGCGGTAGCGCGACCAAGCCGCCGAGTCGATCCGCGCGAAGACGGCCCCCGCGCGCGGGGTCCAGCTCCACCACAGGTTGTAGGCCAGCTCGCCGAGGCCTTCGAGTGCGGGAGGGAGCCCGAAATCGTAGCCTGGCTGACTGGGCACCCGGACAGGGGAGGTCATCGAAGGCCGATGATAGGGATTCCGCGCTGCATCCCGCCGCTTCCGCGCGCGAACCGAGGCCGAGGGTATCGCCGTTTTTGGTGCTGTGGCGTACCCTATCGGACCCGTGATGGACGGCTACTCGGTCCAGGAGGCAGCGTCAGTCCTCGGGGTGGCTGAAGGACGCGTCTGGGAGCTGTTGGCCAGAGGCGTGCTGCTCGGCACTCCCGAGGGTGACTCCATGCGCGTTTTCTTCAAGGCCCAGCCCGGACCGATCGCGTCCGCGGGCACCCACGACGTGCCCCCGCGCACGAATGGCAACGGTGGCTCGCAGAGCCAAGCCGGCGAGGCCAGCGCCTTCCGGGAGCTGCTGACCGAGTTTCGCAACCTGACCGAGCGCTATGGGCAAGCGCTGCTCGCCCTTGGGGAAGCACGCGGCGAGGTGGCGGGTCTGCGCTCGCGGGTCGATCAGCTCGAGGCACGCATCGACCTTCGGCTGCCGCCGCCGGTCGATGCGGCCCCCATGGCCTGGGACTCGTTGAGTGTTCCCGCCTCGACGCCCGAGCCGCCACCCACGATGCCTCGGCCACCCGCGCCCCGCCCACCGGCTCGCCGCAAGTCGCGCCCAGGCAAGGCCCGCTCTCCTCGCGAAGCGGTCGCCGGCTTCGCCGATGCCCTGGCTCGCGCTCAGGACCCGAACGCTGCGGATCTCGGGGAGGCGCGAGTGGGAGAGGAGCGTCCCCCCGAGGAGAGTACTGAGCCCAGCACCGCGACTGCTGGCGCGCCGGAGGCGGCCATCCAGGAAGCCTGGGAGGCCACCGAGGTTGCCATTCCAGAGGTTGCCGCCGAGGAGCTGGCAGCCGACGAGGTCCCAGTCGAGGAGCTGGCCGAGGAGGCATCGGCGCCGGAGCCGATGGTCAGTTCAGCGGTCGGAGCTGCCGAGGACCTTGCCGTCGGACAGCCAGCAGCCATGGAACCGACGGCCGAGGTCGAACCACCGACCTACAGCGCCGTCGTCGTGGAGCCGGATTGGTTCGCGGATGGCGACTTCGCCTGGCTCGAGGCGGCGGAGATGGACGGCAGCGCCCAGGCCGAGCCGGCCGCAGTGACGCCCGACCAAACCGAGCCGGAGCCCGAAACCGCGTCCGCGGAGCCGGTCGTGCAGGAAGAGCCGGCGCCAAAGGCCCAGGCGCTGCAGGAGCCGGAGGCAGAAGCCCCGGCGCTGCAGGAGTCGGAGGCGCCTGTCGAGCCCGTTCGCCAGCCCGATCCGGAGCTCGTTCCGGAATTCGGGGCTGAGGCCGAGTTCGAGCCGTGGCAGCCGCCGGAGCTGGCCGCGGCGGAGACCTCCCCCGGGCTGGCAGTCGCCGAGACGGCAGTCGTCGATGAGCCCGAACCGCAAACCATGAGCACCGCCGTAGCGGCGGAGGAGGTTGAGGAGGAGGTCATGTGGCTCGGCCGCGAGCCCGAGGCGAGCCCCATCGTGCGCGATGAGCCGCGTGCGCAGTACCGGGCCGAGGCCGACGCCTGGCCGGCGGTGGATGCCCCTCCAGCCGTGCAGATGGTGCGGCCGCCGCTGGCGATGACGGAGGAAGAGCTTGCCCGCTTAGCGCTCGACGAGGGCTGGGATGATGCCGAGATCGCGGCGATTCGCGCGATGATCACGCCTCCACCGTCGGCGACCGTGGATCTGCCCGGCGCTGCTGAGCTCCATGAAGCGATGGCCGCGCTCGAGGCGGTGCCGGTCCAGGCCGATCCCTCATACGACGTCTCTCGCCAGTGGGCCAAGCAGGCACCGGATGACGCCGAGCCGCCGCGTCACGACGATTGGGCGTTCGAGCCCGAGCCTGCCCCGCCACCTCCGGCCCCGAGCAGTCCGCCAACCGACGTGACGTCCGCCCTGCGGCGTAGTGCGGAAGACCCTGGCTGGCTGCGACGTCGCCAGGGACCGGCGGCTGCCGCCTATCGCAGGCTGCGGCGTCTCTTCCCCGGTTGACGACCGGCGCTCCAACGTCCCCTGGCGGGCGACGACTCCCGGATCTGGGACCCCGCGGTGAAGGGTGGGTCGTCGGTCAGTTCGCACTGATCGGGCTGCTCATCGTCGTGGGCTTGTCAGGGGAGCCAACATTCTGGCCGGCCGGCTCCATCGGCTGGATGGGATTCCTCGCTGGCGTGGCAGCAATTGCCGTCGGTGGATGGCTCGCGGTCCGCGCCCTTGCCGATCTTGGCCCGAGCATGACCCCGGTGCCGCGACCGCGACCTGATGGCCACCTGATCGATTCGGGCATCTACACCCGTCTGCGTCATCCCATCTACGCGGGCCTGATGCTCGCGGGCTTCGGGTGGAGCGCACTCACCCAGAGCGTTGGGGCCTTTGTCGTGGCGCTCTTGCTTGCAGCTTTCCTGGATGCCAAGGCGCGCCGCGAGGAGACGTGGCTGGTCGAGCGATACGACGCATACGAGGCCTACCGACGCAGAACGAGGCGCTTCGTGCCCGGAATCTACTGATCCTCTTGGTCTACATGGTGGCCGCCGCTGGTTCGAGCGGCGGTGACCCCGGCGCCAATCGCGGCGACTGGTCTACCTTTGGCTGCATGACCGGCTATGACGCGTCGACCGCCCTCGTGGTGGTCGACCTCCAGAACGACTTCGCCGACCCCGCCGGCAGCCTCTTTGTCAGGGGCGGCGACGAGGTCGTGGCGCGCATCAACGACGAGATTCAGCTGGCCGCGAGCGGAAGCGCGTTCGTGGCGTACACGCAGGATTGGCACCCGCCATCGACCCCGCACTTCGCGAAGGACGGCGGCGTCTGGCCGGTGCATTGCGTCGCCGACACGTGGGGAGCCGAGCTGCACCCCGAGTTGGTGGTGGCGGGGCCCAGCGTCCGCAAGGGGAGCAACGGGGAGGACGGGTACTCCGGCTTTACGATGCGCGACCCCATCTCGGGCGAGGATCGTCCGACCGAGCTCGAGGCGATCCTGCGGGACCGGGGCGTGACGAGGGTTGTCGTGGGCGGGCTCGCCACTGACTACTGCGTGCTTGGAACGGTCCTCGACGCTCGCCGGCTCGGCTTCGAGACGGTCGTCCTGACGGCGGCCGTCGCGGCGGTCGAGCTGGCTGATGGCGACGGGGGCCGTGCCCTGGCGCAGATGGCCGAGGCGGGTGCACAGCTCGACTAGCGG
>JBKKBV010000012.1:0-8552 GCA_046713375.1 Candidatus Limnocylindria bacterium | reverse complement strand
GTATCCCCGTAGCGCACGAGCACCGCGCCGTCGGCCTGCTCGGCGAGCTTGCCCGCCTCGAACGAGAAGGGCTGGCCGCCGAAGTCGGCCTCTACTTTCATTGCCACTGATTCCTCCAGATGTCTTGCTGCTGCCATGCGACCCGGCGCTCGGCCCGCACACGAACCTCAATCGGATCGAGGTGGCGGGCGGCGGCCTTTGCAGGCGCGGATGGCTGATGATTGGCGGATGCGCTTGGCATCCATGGGTCCGGCCGGGATGCTGGGCCGGATTCAGGCGAGCCCGGGCCGATGTGATTCCCGGGTCGTCGTTGCGATGAGTGCGTGATTAGCGGCGCAGGCCCAGCCGACTGATCACCGCGCGGTAGCGATCCACGTCGTTGCGGACGAGGTAGGCCAGCAGCCTGCGGCGCTGACCGACGAGCTTGAGCAGCCCGCGGCGCGAATGATTGTCGTTCTGGTAGGTGCGCAGGTGCTCGGTCAGCGACTTGATGCGCTCGGTGAGCAGCGCGATCTGCACCTCGGGGGATCCGGTATCGCCATCGTGCGTGGCGTAGTCGTCCATGATCGCGCTCTTCGTGTCTCCAGCGAGCGGCACGTATTCCTCCACCTTTCTTTCCACTTTTCGCGTGGCATCGTACCAGACCGAGGCCTCCGACGCCGATGAGCCGGCCCCCACTCAGCTGATTCCGAGCACGGCGCGACCGCGTTCGGCGTCCCGCTGCATCTGGGCGACCAGCGCTCCTGCGTCCGGGAAGCGCTGCTCGTCGCGCAGTCGCGCGAGCAGCTCGACCCCGAGCCGCACGCCGTACAGGTCGCCGTCAAAGTCAAGCAGGTGCACCTCCGTCAGCACGACCGACCCGTCGTGGAAGGTCGGGCGGGTGCCGATGCTGATCAGCGCCGGATGCCCCGTGGTGACGCTCGAGCCAGCCTCCGTCAGCCGGCCGGCGTAGATGCCGAGCGACGGCATGGCCGGTTGGTAGCTGAAGCGTAGGTTGGCTGTCGGAAAGCCCAGCTCGCGGCCGCGTCGATCACCCACCACCACGATCCCCTCGAGGTATGGCACAACTCCGAGCGCCTGGGCCGCCTCCATTCCCCCGCCTGCGATCGTCGCGCGGATGCGTGTCGAGGAGACGATCGCGCCGTCGACCACGACCGGCTCGACCAACCGGACCTCAAAGCCTCGTTCGGCGCCGAGCTGCTGCATGCGGGCCGCGGTTCCTCCCCGATCACGTCCGAACGCGCTGCGCGGGGACATGGTCAGACCGCCCACGGACACCGAGGGCGCCAGGGCGTCGAGGAAGGCCTCAGCGCTGAGCTGTCGAACTCCCTCGTCAAAGTGGATCGGGATGGCCCTGTCCACCAGCGTCTCGATCCGGGCGAGGTTGACGGCCAACGGCGCCAGGCGGGCCAGCCTGGTGCCGGGTCGCAGCACCTCGTCGGGAGGCGGGTCGAAGACCAGGGCAAGGCTGCTCATCCCTCCTGCTGCGGCCGCCTCGCGGGTCGCCTCCAGGATTGCCTTGTGCCCCAGGTGCACGCCGTCGAAGACGCCCAGGGTGACCACCGCCCGGCCGACTTCCGGCAGCTCGGCCAGTGCGATTGCGCGTCGCTCGCCACTCACACGGCACCCGACGTTTCGATCACGGTCCGCGGCTCGAGCAGGCCGTCACGCAGCATGCCGATGCCGAGCAGCTCACCGTCGCCGAAGACAGCATGCCGTCCCGCACCCGTCGTCCCCCGCATTTGCACCGGCGACCCGTGCACGAAGCGGCCAGCCGCCTCGGCATCCAGGCGCACCTCCGGCAGGTGCAGGAGCGGTCCCACGGGTAGGATCGCCGTCGACAGCAGACCCTCGGATGCCAGCTCCTCGAGGCGACTGGGCACAATCGCGTCGGCGATCCGCAGGCCGGCCGCCTCCGTCCGTTGCAGGGCGTGCACATGGCCGCCACAGCCCAGCCGATCTCCAAGATCGCGCGCGATGGACCGGATGTAGGTGCCCGGAGCGCAGCGAATGTCGCAGCGCAGGTCGAGCCATCCGTCGCCGCGCTCGGATCCAAGGAGGACGATGGCTTCCACCGTCACACTGCGCGACGCTGCCTCAACCGGGTTCCCGGCCCGCGCCGCCCGATGCGCGACGACGCCTCCGGTCTTGCGCGCCGAGAAGGCCGGAGGACGCTGCTCGAAGGTCCCCACGAACGAACCCAGCCCAGCCCTCACGGCCGCCATCTCGGGCGGCGGGCCAACCACTTCGAGCGGTCCCTGCGCATCGTCCGTGGCGGACTTGATCCCAAGGCGGATCACCGCGTCATATCGCTTCGGACCGCCCGTCAGGTCGTCGCTGAAGCGCGTCGCGGCGCCGACTAGGATCGGCAGCACGCCAGAGGCAAGCGGGTCGAGGGTGCCGGCGTGCCCGATGCGACGCATCCCCGTCAGCCGGCGCACCAGGTCGACCATGTCGTGTGATGTCGGCCCGACCGGCTTGTCGAGGTTAACGACCCCGAGCATCGCCGCGGGCCAGTTCACGCTCGGCCTCCGCCAGAACCTGCTCGCGTGCGCCCTCCATGGGCGCCGAAACGGTGCAGCCCGCGGCGCGTGCGTGACCGCCCCCGCCGAAGGCCGACGTGATGGCCACCGCGTCCGCCCGACTCGTGGTGCGAACGCTGACGCGGGTCTCCTGCGGCCCGACCTCTTTGAAGAGGATCGTCGCATCGGCCGCCTTGGTCGACGCGAGCAGGTCGACGAAACCCTCTGAGGCGGTGGGCTGCTCGCCGATGCTCGCCAGCATCGCTGACGTCATGGAGGCGTACACGATTCGGCCGCCGGCGCGCTGCCCAATCCCGGCCAGCATCAGGCCCCACAGGGCGAGGGTGCTGAACGGCTTGTCGGCGTACACGGCGCGGTTGATGGCCGCCAGGGGCGCTCCCGCTTCGACCAGCTCCGCCGCGACGCGCAGGGTGCGGGCGGTGGCATTCGGATGGGCGAACGTGTGTGTGTCCTGCACGATGCCCGCCAGCAGGACGGTCGCAAGCTGTTCGTCGAGGGGGACGCCCAGCTCAGGCAGGAGGAGGGTCACCAGCTCGCAGGTTGCGGCCGCCTCGGGATCGATCCAGACCGCCTCACCGTAGCCGGGGTTGCTGACATGGTGGTCGATGTTCACAAGCCGCGCCCGTGCGAACCAGTCGGCCCGCTCGGTGACCACTGAGCCGATCCGGCTCAGCTCGCCGGCGTCGACGACCACGGCCACGTCGGGCTCCAGGGCCGGGCTGCGGCGGACGCGCTCCACTCCCGGCAGGAACGACAGGAAGGGGGGTGGTAGGTCCACGCTCACAATCTCGGCCTGCTTCCCGAGCTTCTCGGCCGCCATGGCGATCGCGATCGCTGCGCCCAGCGTGTCTCCATCGGGGTTCTCGTGGCAGAAGGCGGAGATGCGCTGCGCGCCCCGCAGCACGTCGGCGACGTCGAGCACTAGGGCTCCCCCGCCTCGTCCGGCTTCGGGTCGGATGACGCCTCATCGAGCTCCTTCATGATCCGCAGGACCCGGTCGCCCGACGCGATCGAGTCGTCCTCGCGAACGCTGAGCTCGGGCACGTGGCGCAGGGATAGGCGCTCCCCGAGCCGTCGGCGCAGCCATGGGGTGGCGACCCGCAGGGCGCCCAGCGTGCGCTCGCGTTCGAGATCGCTGCCCAGCACACTCACCCAGACCCGGGCATGGCCAAGGTCGCGAGCCGTCTGCACCCGGGTGATGGTCGCGAATCCCAGGCGCGGATCCCTCATCTCGCGTTGTATGAGATCCATCAGCTCCTGGCGGATCTGGCTGTCGAGCCGATCGGTCCGCTGGCTCATCGGCGGCGGGTCACGCCTGCTCGGAAACCATCTGGAAGCACTCGATCAGGTCGCCCTCCGCGATCTCGATGTTGCCGAGGCCGATCCCGCACTCGAAGCCCGTCGCCACCTCGCGCACGTCGTCCTTGAATCGTTTCAGTGATTCAACCCGACCCTCGGCCACAACCTCGGCGGCCCGGAGGAGGCGGACCTGGCCGCCGCGAACGATGCGCCCGTCGACGACGTACGAACCCGCCACATTCCCCGCCTTGCCTGCCTTGATCACCATCCGCACCTCGGCGTGCCCCTCGATCTGCTCGACCAGCTTGGGGGTGAGCATGCCGCTCAGGGCGGTACCAAGGTCATCGGTCAGCTTGTAGATGACGTCGTACTGCCGCACGTCCACGCCCAGGGCGTCGACGGCGCGCTGCGCGCCCGGGTCAAGCTTGGTGTTGAAGCCGATGACGACCGCCTCGGAGGCGCTGGCCAGCTGCACGTCGGATTCATTGATGTCACCCGCCCCCTCGCTGACGATGTTGACCCGCACCTCGGCCGTGTTGAGCCGCTCGAGCGCGTGCCGAATCGCGCCCAGGGACCCCTGGACGTCGGTCTTGAGCACGACGCGCAGCTCCTTGACCCCCGCGGCCTGGATCTGGGCGCTGATATCCTCCAGCGTGAAGGCCACCTTCCCATCGCCCGACGTCGCGGCTTGGTCGATCGCCTCTGCCATGTCGCGTGCCGTCTTCTCGTCGGGCACGACGCGCAGGATGTCCCCCGCCTCGGGCAGGGCGGTGAGGCCGATGATCTCCACCGCGGTCGCCGGCTCCGCCGTCTTGACCCGCTTCGCCGCCGCATTCTGCAGGGCGCGGACTCGTCCGTACGTGCGCCCGACCGTGACGATATCGCCGATCTTCAGCGTGCCGGTTTGCACCAGTACGGTCGCCACGTTGCCGCGCCCCTTGGCCACCTTCGATTCGATGATGGTGCCGATCGCGGGTCGATTGGGATTGGCCTTGAGGTCCTGCAGGTCGGCGACTAGCAGGATCATCTCCATCAGGTCGTCGAGACCGGTCTTCTGCTTCGCCGAGACCGGCACCGCGATCACGTCCCCGCCGAACTCCTCGATCAGGACCTTGTTGTCGGCCAGCTCCTGTTTGACCCGGTCGGGGTTGGCATCGGGCTTGTCGATCTTGTTGATGGCGACGATCATCGGCACCCGGGCGGCGCGGACGTGATCGATCGCCTCCTTGGTCTGTGGCATCACGCCGTCATCGGCCGCCACCACGATGATCGCGATGTCGGTCACCTGCGCGCCGCGCGCCCGCATGGCGGTGAACGCCTCGTGGCCGGGCGTGTCCAGGAAGACGATGCGCTTGTCGTTGTGCTCGACCTCGGAGGCGCCGATGTGCTGGGTGATCCCCCCACGCTCCGCCGTCGCGACGCTGGTGCTGCGGATGGCATCCAGGAGGCTCGTCTTGCCGTGGTCGACGTGCCCCATGATCGTCACGATCGGGGCGCGCGGGACGAGGTCCGCCTGCTCCTCCTCGGTAAAGAGCACGCGCTTGCCGGCACCCTCCGCCTCGCTGCCGGGCGCCACGATCTCCTGCTGCGAGGCCGCCTCGGCGGCGGCCCGCTGCGCGACGCCGCGCTCGACCGTCTCGATCCCCAGCTCGCCGGCGACGAGCGAGGCTGTGTCGAAGTCGATCGACTGGTTGATGGTGGCGAAGATGCCGTTGCGGATCAGCTCCTTGATGACGTCCGCGTGGCTGACGCTGAGCGCGGCCGCCAGGTCGGTGACCGATACCGACGACGGGAGCTCGACCGGGTCGCCTCCGCGAGGGACAACGGGCTGGGTCTCGACCGCGAGGCCGCCCTCCGGCCCGCCGTCGCGCCGCCGCTGCGGGCGCGGGCCACGCCGCGGCTGATATCTACGTGGAGGCATGGGTCACCTCCGCCAGGATCTGCTCCGGGACCACGGACCCGCCCAGCGCACGCTGGATCCCCTCCGCCAGGCGCTGGGGATCACGGCAGGACGGCTGGTCGCATACGTAGGTCCCCCGTCCGGGCGCCTTGCCACTCGGATCGACCGAGACCGATCCGTCGGCGCCACGCACGACCCGCGTCATGGACCGCTTGAGGTGCACGTCACGGCACACCGCGCAGGTCCGCTGCGGCTGGTGATCAGGCCTCCGCTTCGGCATCGACCGGTGCCTCCTCACGAGTCCCGCCGCCGTCTGGGGTAGCGCCGTCATCCGGGGCACTTCCGTGCGCCGCGGCAGCGGTGGCGACCCCGGCGTCGGAACGAATGTCGATCCGCCAACCGGTCAGCTTGGCGGCGAGGCGGGCGTTCTGGCCCTCCTTGCCGATCGCCAGCGAGAGCTGCCGCTCCGGGACGACCACGTTGGCGATCTTGTGCTCCTCGTCAATCCGCACGTTGAGGACCTCCGCAGGCGAGAGCGCCTCGGCCACGAACTGGGCGGGGTCCTCGTTCCAGAGCACGACGTCGACCTTCTCGCCATTGAGCTCGGCGACGATCGCCTGGATCCGCGCTCCGCGCTGGCCCACTGCCGCGCCCTTGGCGTCGACGCCGACCTGGCGGCTCTCGACCGCGACCTTGGAACGGCTGCCCGCCTCGCGGGCGATGCCGCGAATCACGACCGTCCCGTTGTAGATCTCCGGGATCTCCATCTCCATCACGCGGCGCAGGAATCCACGATGGGTGCGGCTGACGACGAGGACCGGACCCCGGGTCGTGCGACGTACCTCGAGCACGTAGACCTTCAGGTGCTGACCGATGCGGTAATGCTCGCCGGGAAGCTGCTCACTGACCGCCAGCACCGCCTCGACGCCCTTCCCGAGGTCGAGGACGACCGCCTGGTCCGTGGTGCGATGCACCACGCCAGTCATGATCTCGCCCTCGCGGCTGGCGTACTGGCTGTAGACCACATCGCGCTCCGCCTCGCGCAGGCGCTGGCGGTAGACCTGACCGGCGGTCTGTGCGGCGATGCGACCGAGCTGCGCCTGGGTGACGTTCTCCGGCACGCGCACCTTGGCCCCCACACCCGTGGTCGGGTCGATCTGCTGCGCGGCCCCGACGAGCATCTGGAGCTCTGGATCCTCGACCTCGTCGGGGGTGGCCACCACCTCATACTCGCGGTAGACGCTGATCTGCCCGGACTCGGGGTCGACGCGGACCACGACGTTCTCGGGCGCATCGGCGTTGCGGCGATAGGCGGATTCGATCGCCTGCTCCAGGGTCTCGATCAGGATCTCCTGGGGGACGCCCTTCTCAGCGTTCAGCTGGAGCAAGGCTCCGATGAAGTCCCGGTTCACATCCGCACCTCGCCCCTGCGGGGCAGAAACAAAAACGTGGGACTGGCGAACCGACCCACGTTGCACTCATGATCAGTATCGATTTGGTCCGCTCGAACGGTCCGCGAGACCGCCCGAAGTATACCAGCCGAGGCAGGCTCCCGCCACCGGCCGGAAGGTCGACGGCCCGCTATCCCCCGATCAGATTTGCCACGTCGCGGATCGAGATGAGGATGACCAGGGCGATGAGGACCATAAACCCCGTCAGGTAGACGAGTGCCTCCCGCTCGGCCGGAAGTCGGCGGCGGCGAACCGCCTCGATGGCCACCACCGCGATCCTGCCACCGTCCAGCGGCGGGAAGGGAAGGACGTTGAGGACTGCCAGGTTGACCGACAGGATTCCGACGAAGAAGAGCTGGATGGCGAGTGGCGCCTCCAGCACGCGACCCGTCTCGGAGGCGATCCCGATCGGGCCGACCGCGGTTCCCGCATCGGGCGCCAGGCCGAGCAGCCCCGCCACCGCCGAGGCGAGTCCGCCGGGGATCTGCCGGGCGAGGTCGGCGGTGGTGGTGAACCCCTGCCAGGCAGCCTCGGCGGGATTACCGACGCTCGGCGGGACCTCGACGAATCGGTCGGTCTCGTAGCTGAACCCCACCGCGCCGAGCCCCTTCGCCTCATCGGCGTCGCTGAGCTTGCGGGGTGTGACGTTAATCTCCGTCTCCGTCCCGGCGCGGCGGATGGTGAGGTCGACGATGTTCCCGGCCCGCGAGCGGACGTAGGCGGTCAGATCCCGCGATACGTCGAAGGTGCGCCCATCGGCGGCCAGGATCACGTCCCCCACCTCGAGCCCCGCGGTGACGGCCGGGCTGCCGGTCTGGATCTCGGTGACGGTCAGCGGTCCGCGCCCCTCCGTGCCCGGCAGGCTGAGGGCGACGGCGAACAGGACGGCGGCGAGCAGGAAGTTCATGGCCACGCCCGCCACCAGGACTACGATCCGGACCCAGATCGGCTTGCGATTGAAGGCTCCCTCCATCGCCTTCTCGACGGCCGCCTCCGAGAGGCCGCGCTGCCGCATCTTGTCGGCCTCGACGTCGCCGTCCTCGCCGAGCAGCTTCACGAAGCCACCCAGCGGGATCCAGTTGAGCGAGTAGCGAGTGCCATGCCACACGACCGATGCGATGCGTGGCGGGAATCCGACCCCGAACTCCTGCACCGTGATGCCGGCCCGCTTCGCGACCACGAAGTGGCCGAGCTCGTGGACGAGGACCAGGACGACCAGGACGCCGATGAAGGCGAGGATCGTTCCGAGCACGTCCATCAGGCAGCCCCACCCAGGCCGAGCTCCGCCGAGAGGGCGGCTCGCACCTCCCCGTCGAGCGTCACGATCCCATCGAGGTCGGGCTCTGCGGGGTCGCCCCA
>JBKKBV010000011.1:0-9377 GCA_046713375.1 Candidatus Limnocylindria bacterium | reverse complement strand
AAGATCTCGCCCTTCACGCTCCGACTCATGTCGGTGACCTCTTCCGGCCGCTCGCCGATGAGGGCGACCATCAGGACGGCCTCGGGATAGTTGTCGGTGATCCCCGCCGCGATGTGCTTGAGGACGGTCGTCTTGCCCGCCTTGGCCGGCGACAGGATCAGGCCACGCTGGCCCTTGCCGATGGGGCTGATCAGGTTGATGAGGCGCTGGGTCAGGTTCTTCTGATCGGTCTCGATGTCGAACATCTCGTCGGGGAAGACCGGCACCAGCGTGTCGAAGTACGGGCGCCGACGGGCCGTGTCCGGATCCACGCCGTTGACCGTGTCGACCCGCAGCAGGCCCCAGTACTTCTCCTGGTCCTTCGGCGGCCGGGTCTGGCCCTCGACCTTGTCCCCGGTCCGCAGGCCGAAACGGCGAACCTGGGACGAGCTGACGTAGATGTCGTCGTTGGACGGCATCACGCCGTGGCGGCGCAGGAACGCGAATCCCTCGTCCACGATCTCGAGGACCCCGGTCGCGATCCCCGGCTGCCCGTTCTGGTCGGAACGCGGCTGCGCCGGGGTGAGCGGCACCACGTCGAGCAGCTTCAGGACGAGGTCCGAGTGGTCGAGCTCGTCGGCTCCCTCGACGCCGAGCTCGCTGCCCAGCTCGCGGAGCTCTTCGAGACTGCGGGCCTGCAGCTCGGCGAGGTTCCAGCCCTCATCGTTCTCATCGCCCTCGCGCGGGAACGGCCCGGCAAAGATCGACGAGTAGCCGCCGGTCGCGTAGTTATTCCGCCGACCCTGGTAGACGGGGCGCGGCGCCTGGCGGCGCGGGCCTCCACCGTCGGGTCTGCGACGGGGCCGGCCGCGGCGCTGGGAGCGGGTTTCGTCGTTCATTGAGTGCCTGTAACCTCGATCAGAAGGGGAATCTGGGTAGCGAGCGTCGCTGACGGGCGAGGTCCTGCAGGATCACGCGGGAGCGTGTTGCTCTCGTCCGGGGGACGCGCGGGCGGATGACCGGTCAGACCTTGCGGGTCCCTGCGCGAGTGGTGATGTTGGGCCCGCCGTAGCCGCTCATCTCGCCGATGAGCTTGGCCCGAATCTGACGCACGACCGGTCGCCAGTCCAGCAAATCATACCCGAGATGCGCAACCACCTGTTCGGCGGTCCATTCCTGCCCTCGCTTCCACGCTCGCTTGAGGGTCTCACCGGCGGCCGCCGAGCGCCACCAGGTCACTCCGTGGCGCTCGATCAGGGAGTCGGTCAGCGCGGCGTCCAGCATGAAGCAGCGCAGGTAGGAGGCGGCGTACATGCCGTCGTCGATGAGAAGGTACCGCTCCTCTGGCTCCCGCACCCCCGTCAACAGGCCGGCCAGGCCGGCGTAGGTGGCCCGGTGCACGGCTTCATCGCCACCTCGATGCATGCGGAGCTCGTGGAGGTGACTCGCGGCCAGCGAGCGGAGCGCGACGAGGTGGTAGAGCGAGTAGAAGTCGGCGAACGAGGCCGCCTGCTCGGCGGGCATGCCGAGCTGCTCCATCAGCCAGTCCGGCTCGGCGAGCAGCCGTTCGAAGGTCATGGCGTAGCCCTCGGTGACGCTCGCGTCGCCGAGCTCGCGCAGCGCCAGCGGCAGCTTGGGGTCAACGTGCAGGAAGTGCTCGAGATGCCCGGCCTCGTGCAGCACCGCGCCGTAGTCGTCCCACCCGCCGCGCGGCTGGATCACCAGGCGAACGTCGCGCGGGGCGTTGACGACGGCCACGAAGGCGCGCGGCGACTTGTTCGGGCGCGCCTCCACGTCCAGCGTCGCGCCGCGCTGTTCGCGCAGCTCGATCCCCAGGCCGCGGAGGGTCGACTCCAGGACCGACAGGATCCGACGGCCATCGAACCAGTGGTCCCAGCCGCTTCCGCGCATCAGGTACCACCGGTCGGCGAGGCTGGCATCGCCCTGCTCGATCTCGATGCGCGCCAGGTAGCGTCGCAGCGCGGCAAAGTACGGCGTCTCCGATTCGTTCAGGAAACCGCGCAGGTCAGCTCCCAGCTGATCGGGGTCGAAGCCGCGGGTGGTCTTGATCAGCTCGACGTAGTCTGCGTAGCCCAGATCGCGTGCCAGGGCCCCGATCCGATCGAATCGCTCGAGGCGCATCGGGTTCAGCGCCTCCTCCGCCTCCAGGTAGGAGGCGTACAGCGCGTTCCGCTCGGCGCGGCCGCTGATCTCGCTGATCCGATGGCGCATGGCCCGATACGGAATGGACTCGCCGCGCCAGACGACGACGGCGGTCGCCTCCGCGGTGCCGATGCCATCGGTCAGCGCCGACGTGGCCTGCTCGACGAACCCGTCGGTGGCCACGGCCAGGAGGGCACGGTTGTGGCCCGTCTCCGGCCCGCCGCCCTCCACCAGCCGCCGCAGCGCATCGACCGCGGGGCGGCTGAAGAGCGACGCGTGCCGCTCGTAGATCGGTGCGAGGGCCAGCTCGTCGTGCAGGCCGGCGCCGTGCTGGTAGAGCTCCTCCTCGCGCTGGGCGATGAACGCCCCGAGGGCGCGTTCGTAGGCAGACCGGTCGAACGCCGCCCTGCGGGCGGCAACCGCGCGCGGGCTCATCGGCTCAGGAGTTGCCTTCGGCGACCGGGGTCACCGCAGCCTCGACCGGTTCCGTGGCAGCTCCCAGCCCGAGTCGCGCGGCCGCGGCGCCGACGAAGTCGCGGAAGAGAGGATGTGGCCGGCTGGGCCGGCTCTTCAGCTCCGGATGCGCCTGGGTCGCCACGAACCAGGGGTGGTCGCGCAGCTCGATGTACTCGACCAGGCGATCGTCGGGCGAGACGCCGCTGAACCACATGCCCGCCTCCGAGAGTCGCTCGCGATACGCGTTGTTGACCTCGAACCGGTGCCGGTGGCGCTCGTACGCGATCTCACTGCCGTACGCCTCGCGCACCTTCGAGGATTCCTCGAGGCGGGCGGGGTAGAGGCCCAGGCGCATGGTGCCGCCCTTGTCGGTCACGTCGGTCTGGTCGGGCATCAGGTCGATCACCGGGTGCTCGGTGAAGACGTTGAACTCGGAGCTGTTGGCGTCGTCGGTGCCGAGCGCCATCCTCGCGAACTCGATCACCGCGCACTGGAGCCCGAGGCACAGGCCGAGGTACGGGACGCGCTGCTCGCGCGCCCAGCGGATGGCCCGGATCTTGCCCTCGACGCCGCGATATCCGAAGCCACCGGGGACGAGCACACCGGCGACCCCCTTCAGCTCGTCATCGACCTGCTCCTGCTCGATGCGCTCCAGGTGCTCGCTTCGGATCCAGCGCACCTTGACGTCGACGCGATGGTGGAGGGCGGCATGCTTGAGCGCCTCGGAGACGCTGATGTAGGCATCCGGAAGCTCCGTGTACTTGCCGACGATGGCGATCTCGACCTCGGGCCGCGGAGCGCGGATGCGGGCCACCAGGTCCTGCCAATCGCGCAGGTCCGGCTCGCGGCCGGGGATCTCCAGCTCGTGGGTGATCAGCTTGCCGAGCCCAGCCCGCTCGAGCTGGATCGGGACCTCGTAGATGCTGTTAGCCGTCTTGAGCGGGATCACCGCGCTCACGTCGACGTCGGTGAAGAGCGACACCTTGTCGAGGATGTCGTCCTCGATCGGCTCATCGCTGCGCAGGATGATGACATCGGGCTGGATCCCAATGCCGCGCAGCTCCTTGACCGAGTGCTGCGTCGGCTTGGTCTTCAGCTCGCCGGTTGCGCCAATCTGCGGAAGCCAGGTGACGTGCACGTACAGCACGTTGCGGCGCCCGACGTCCTTGCGCATCTGGCGGATCGCCTCCAGGAAGGGGAGGCTCTCGATGTCGCCGACCGTGCCGCCGACCTCGACCACCACCACCCCGTGTGAGGCGAGCCCGCTGGTCGCCACCGAGCCGGTGCCCTCGCGGGCGACGCGGGCGATCCGCTCCTTGATCTCGTTGGTGATGTGCGGGATGACCTGCACGGTGCCGCCCAGATAGTCGCCGCGGCGCTCCTTGGCGATGACGCTCTGGTAGATGCGCCCGGTGGTGACGTTGCTGGCCTGGGACAGGTTCTCGTCGATGAAGCGCTCGTAATGGCCGAGGTCGAGGTCCGTCTCCGCGCCGTCATCGGTGACGAACACCTCGCCGTGCTGGTACGGCGACATGGTGCCGGGGTCGATGTTGATGTACGGGTCGAGCTTCAGGATCGAGACCGGGATGCCGCGTGCCTTGAGGATCCGTCCGATCGAGGCGGCGGTGATGCCCTTGCCGAGCGAGCTGGTCACGCCGCCGGTCACAAAGACATACTTCGGCATCGCTCGGGCTCCTCTGCCTCGTGGCTCAAGCGTGCATTCGAATCTGGAAGCACGCGAGCACCGGACGCCAACGCCGTACTCGGGAGATCAGTCTAGCGCACCGGGCAACCGGGTGTCCGACGGACGCGCGATGATTGGGACCGATGCCTGCCGTAATTCGCCTCATCCATCCCGCACCGGCGCTGGCGGTGATCGCCCTGACCGCGGCGCTTGGCGCGATCCTGGCGGCGCAGGCGGGTGCGCCGATCGGCGATCGATGGCTCTTCACCGTGCTTGCGGTGGCGGGCTCACAGGTCTTCACCGGCGCGACCAATGACATCGCCGATCGCTTCCGCGATGCGGCCGTGCGACCGGAGAAGCCGCTGCCGGCCGGTGAGCTGAGCCTGAACGCGGCGACCTGGGTCGCCTCGATCGGGTTGGCCGTCCAGCTGGCCGCGTCGTGGCGCACGGGTACCGTGCCCCTGGTGCTGGGAGCGGCGGCATCGGGCTCGGCCCTTGCCTACAACCTGTTCCTGTCCCGGACGCCGCTCTCCCCGCTCCCGTACCTCGTCAGCTTCGGCCTGCTCCCGGCCTGGATTGCGGCCGGGGTGGGGGTCCCGATCGAGCGGGTCCTGCCGGCGATCCCGCTGGTCGCTCCGTTTGCCATGGCAGCGCATCTGGCCAACACGCTTCGGGACTTCGAGGCGGATGCGGCCGGCTCGTCCCGCAGCCTGGCGCAGGTGCTGGGCCGGCGAGCGAGCCACCTCTTGGCAGCCGGATTGGCGCTGGCCGTAGGACTCGGGGTCGGCGGCGCGCTGCTGATCGGCGGGCGGGTCCCACCGGGGAGCATCGCGCTGGGCGTGATCGGCCTGGTCGGCGTCGCCGCCGGAGCGACGAGCGAGCGCCGCCTCTGGTACGGAGTCCTGCTTGCCGCCGTGTGCTGGACGGCGGCCTGGGCGCTGAGTACCGGCTAGACGGCGTCCTCGATCTCGAGGTCGTCCTCGTCGCCTTCCTCGGTCAGCTTGAGCCAGACGAAGAGGCCGGCCAGGACGGTGAGCGGGATGATGATCATGGCGGCCAGGAGCGCGCCGATGGTGACGAACAGGATCTTGAAGATTTTCATGCGACAGTCTCCCCAGGTGGCCCGGATTCAGGGGCCGGCTTAATTCGCTGTTCTGGTGCAGCCTCGATCATAGCCATGATGTCGTCCTTCGTGAATTCGACCAGCTGATGGCCGGCCGGGGCCGCACCCGCCCCCATCACCAGGACCCGCAGGACGAACGCCCCACCCTGCTCGAAGAAGAAGACGTCGCGCGGGTGATTCCGGTCCAGGTAGGCGCCGATCACGCGCATCGCGTGCTCGTAGTAGTTCGCGATCTCGGTGTGAGGCGTCCCCGGTGGCGCATCCGAGCGCTTGGACGCCGCGACCTCCATCAGCTCGGCGACCTCGTCGTCCGGCAGCTCGCGCGTGATCTTGGTGAGGGACCCCTCGGATTCGGTCCGCGCGCCTGCCGGCGGCAATGCCATCCCCTGCAGGATGAATCCGGCGTCGAGCTCGAGAAGCAGCAGCTCCTTGATCCGCTCACGGTCGGCGAAGGCGCCGATGCTGCGCAGCACCTCTTCCCAGTCCTGCCGCGGGCTCCCTTCGTAGATCCGCATTGCGACCTCTCCCTCTGCTGAGTCGCCGCCCGTCATGGGCTGAACCGGCAGGATACCAGCCGCTGTCTGCGGGTCGTCAGCCCGTGCCGGTGCGCGCCATCTCCGCGTACGCGACGGCCAGGCGGGCGGCCGTCCTGGCGTTGTTGACGATGAGGCCGATGTTGGCGCGCAGCGCGCGCCCCTCCGACAGCTCGGCCACGCGGCCGAGGACGAACGGGGTCACTGCGCCGCCGCGAATCTTCCGCTGCGCAGCCTCACCGTTGGCTGCCTCGATCCAGGTGGCGACCTCGTTCAACGGGATGGTGAGGTCGGCCGGGGCAGGCTGGACGAAGAGGATCCCGCCCGAGCCGTCGATCGACAGGTGCAGGACGAGCACGTTGGCGGCCTCGTTCGCCGATTCGACGCGGTGCGGAAGCCGCAATCCCGAGCTGACGCTGTAGAAGGCCGGAAGCTCGTCGACGCCGAGGCCGATGACCGGCACGCGACGGCTCTCCAGCAGCTCCAGCGTGGCGGACAGGTCGAGGATGGATTTCGCGCCGCTGCATACGACCGCGACCGGTGTCGCAGCCAGCTCGTCGATATCGCTGCTCACATCGAACGAAATTGCGGCGCCACGATGGACGCCGCCGATGCCGCCGGTGGCGAGCACCCGGATGCCGGCCATGGCGGCGATGCGGATCGCGGCACTCACCGTGGTCGATGCCAGACCACCGGAGGCGAGCAGCGGCGCGAGGTCCCGTGAGCCGGCCTTGCCGGCCCCGTTTGCGGGGTCGGCAAGTCGCTCGAGCACGGCCGGCGCGGCGCCGACCAGGAGGTGTCCGGCGTCGATCGCCGTGGTGGCCGGCACCGCTCCCTCGTCGCACACGGCGCGCTCCGAAGCCAGCGCGGTCTCCAGGTTGTGCGGCGCCGGCAGCCCCTGGGCGATCAGGCTCGACTCGAGCGCCACCACGGCCCGGCCGGCAGCGATTGCCGCGGCGACCTCGTCCGAGATCGAGAGGGGCGCCGCTCTGCTCATCGGCCGCGCGGCTCCCCCGCTGTCCTGCCCTGCGCCCCTAGGACTCGGGAGACAAGGCCACCGTCGCGAGATGCTCGCTCCATCGCCGCGCGGAGCTTCGGCACGCCCGGTGGCCAATCGGATCCCCGCAGCTCGAGGATCAGCGCCGCGACATAGGCATCGCCCGCCCCGGTCGAGTCGAGCATCGGCGTCGTCGGCCCGGCCGCCGGCACCGAGATGGCGAAGCCGGGACCCGCCGCCGCCGAGCCCGCCGCGGCGCCCGTGACGACGGCGATCAGCGCGGGGAAGGCGACCGCCAGCGCATCCGCGGCGGCGGCCACCGACGGGAGCGGCCGGTCCAGCAGCGCGGCCGCCTCCTCCCGGCCGAGGACCAGCAGCGCGACGCCCGCGGTCTCCATCCGGCTCCTGACCCGTGCGGACCGGGCCGGGTCGTCGGGCAGCGATCCCCCGGCGGCGCTCACCCTGGTCGAGGGTGGCAGCGCGCCGAGGACTTCGGCGACGGCATCGCCGGTGACGTCGTCCGCCAATGGGTATCCGGAACAGTGGACCCATTCAGCGCCGCGGCAGGCTGCGGGGAGTGCACCGGGGTCGAGCGTGACGCGGTCGGAGAGCATGGCCCGTTCGCCGGCGGCGTCGAGCAGCGAGATCACCAGGCCGCTGCGCTCCGCCCCAAGCCGCAGGATCGCCACTCCATCGGCCTCTATCGCGGGAGCCAACATGCGGCCGGCTGCGTCATCGGCGATGGCTGTGGCCAGCCGAACGTCAACCCCCGCGCGAGCCAGGCGAACTGCCACGTTGGCGCCCTGTCCCCCTGGCGAGATCGAGATCCTCGCCGGGACGTCGCCGCCGACGCGGGGTGGCCCTGATGCGCGGACCGTCACGTCGAGCGTCGAGTCGCCGATCACGGTGATCGGCATCAGCCGCGCGTCACCAGGGCCGCCGGGTCGCGTAACCCTCGTCGGTGGGGTGCCAGAAGGCGACGCGCGGGTCGGCCAGTCGCCAGCAGAGCCAGACTGACTCGCCCTCCCGTTCGCCGGGAAAGTCGACCAGGCCCATCTCCAGGTCGCGCACCTCGACGCCCAGCTCGCTGAGGTGCACCAGCAACGTGCGCATCCCCTCTCGGATCTCGGCCGTCTCCGCCTCCTGGCGGCCCGCGGCGGAGGCGCTCTCGGGATCTCCGTTGGCATCCAGCTGCCGGTGCATCTCGGCGTGGGATGCGTCCAGGCGACGCTGCTCGACGGCGAGCTGCAGGAGCACCGCGCGCACCTGCGGAATGAGGCCGTTCGCCTCGTCGATGGTGTACGTGCGGCGCACATCTGTCATGGCCGATCGATGGTAGCAGGAGCCTCTGGCTGGACTGTCTCTGGTAGGATCGGGGCCGCTTCAGCTGCGGGCCTGCTCCGCTCCGCGACGGCGCCCGCGATCTCTTCGCAGGAGGGCGTCAGCCATCACCGATGGCCGATGAGACCCGCCGCCACCGCGGCCCGAACGACGAGGACCCACCGGCCGGACTCGATCCGTACACCGAGTGGGACGACTTCGACCTTCCCGCGTACGTGGGGCGGACGAGCTTCCAGAAGCTCCCCGAGCTGACCGATGACGCCTTGCGGGCGCGCCGGCCGGACGTCGCCATCGTCGGCGCGCCCTTCGATGACGCGGTCAGCCACCGTCCCGGCGCACGCTTCGGACCGCGCGCGATCCGCGCCGCGACGTATCACGCGGGTTCGCCCAACTCCCTGCAGCTCGATATCGAGCCATTCGAATGGATGGACGTGGTCGATGCCGGGGACGCTCCGCTGGTTCCCGCAAACCTGGAGCGCGGCCATGCGGTGATTCGGCGCAAGGTGCTCGAGGTGACCCAGGCCGGCGCGATCCCGATCGTGCTTGGCGGCGACCATTCCATCACCTTCCCCTCCGCGTCTGCGGTTGCCGAAGCGGTCGCCCCCAAGCGCCTGGGAATGGTGCACTTCGACGCGCACGCGGACGCCGCCAACAGCACCTGGGGGGTGCTCGCCTCACACGGAACGCCGATGCGACGGCTGATCGAGTCCGGCGCTATCGAGGGACGCAATTTCGTGCAGGTTGGGCTCCGCGGCTACTGGCCACCGCCGGCCACCCTGGCCTGGATGGAGCAGCACGGCCTGCGGGTGCATTTCATGACGGAGATCGAGGAGCGGGGCGCGGAGGCGGTCGTGGCGGAAGCGATCGCCGAGGCGCTCGACGGGCCTGAGCTGATCTACCTCTCGATTGACATCGACGTGATCGATCCGGGGATGGCGCCGGGGACCGGCACCCCGGAGCCCGGCGGAATGCTGTCGCGTGAGCTTCTGCGAGCCATCCGACAGGTCGTGACCGCGGTCGACCTGGCGGGCATGGACGTGGTCGAGGTCGCGCCGGTCTACGACGTCAGCGAGATCACGGCCGCGGTCGCGCATCGGTGCG
>JBKKBV010000010.1:0-6108 GCA_046713375.1 Candidatus Limnocylindria bacterium | reverse complement strand
GAGCCGATCGGCAAATGCGGAGGTGGCGCGCAGGGTCTCGCCAATCTCCAACAGGTCGGTAGGTGCCAGACGCCCTCCGCGTCGGGCGCGCTCGAGAGCCTGGCGCACGTCGCGGACGCCCCCGATCGTCGCCTGCGACTGCTCCACCACGAGGCGGCTGGCCTCGTCCGTCTGGTCGTGGAGCAGTCCGACGTGCACCTCATCGGCGAGCGGGATGGCAGCCTCGGCCAGCTCGCGCGACGGCCCGAAGGCCGTCAGGTCTGCAAGCTGATCGACGATGGCCGCGAACTCGAGCGCGCGCAGCGTGCCCGCATCTGCCGCGGCGCCCGCTCCGGGTTCAGCGCCGGGATCGGTGGGGGTCATCGCGGATCAGGAAGCGGAGGGGTCGATCGGTCCAGTCGTCCGCATAGTCCACGCCGATGCGCGGGGTGCGATCGATCACCAGAGGTGCGGGGCCCCGGCTCAGCCGGACCGGTCCCGCCAGCAGATCGGCTCCGTTGAGTCCTCGATCGATGTCGAATGCGGATGCCAGGTTGCCCGGCCCCGCGGCAAGCCTGGCGGCTGGACCGTTCCCCCGGCGGGTCCGGGCCAGCGGCTCCCCGATCGTCAGCTCGGCGGCCCGCAGCAGCACGGCCTCGGGCTTGGCGTCAGGCCCGCAGACCACGTTCACGCAATGGTGCATGCCGTAGATCAGGTACACGTACAGATGTCCAGGCTGGCCGAACATGACCGAATTCCGCGGGGTCTGTCCTCGCGAGGAGTGCGCGGCCCGGTCCTCGGGTCCGAGGTAGGCCTCCACCTCGACGATCCGACCGGCGATCCGGCCAAGGGGCGTGTCGTGGATCAGGAGCGCGCCGAGCAGGTCCGGCGCCACATCGGCCGCCGACCGGTCAAACCAGGCGCGCTCGTCGAGGAGCGATGGGAACCCGGCAATGCCCGACCCATCGGCGGCGACCGTTGCCGCCGGGCTCACGACCCCGTCAGGAACTCGGCGACGTCGGATGGCACGAATGGGCGCGCAGCCTGGCCCAGGGTTGGGATCAGCGTGGCTCGGAACAAGTCGACCAACACTGATGAGTCCATCGCCTCGTAGAAGCCCTTCAACGGGCCGGCCGAGTTGACTGCGGCATCCGGCGCAGTCCGGAAGAAGGTGTCCATCACCACCAGTGTCATCACGATCCCGAGGGCGGCGAAGGCGAAGCCGAGGACCGCGCCGCCGATTTCGTCGAGCTGCTTGGCGATCGGCAGCCGGGTCCCACGCCAGAAGACGCGGACGATGAACCAGCCGCCGATGGTGAACCCGATGAACAGGATCAGAAAGACCAGTTGGAGCCGGAGCTCGGGGCCGAACACGTTCCAGCCGCTGAGGATGCTGTCAAATGGATCGCGCAGGAGCCCGGCGAGGATGAACGCCACGATTACTGCCAGCATGTTCAGCGCCTGTCGCACCATGCCCTGCATGAATCCGGCGAAGACGCCGGCGGCCAGCACGGCGGCCACGAACAGATCGATCGGTCCAAGCCTGGTCAGAAAATCCACGGGTGCCTCCCTCGGGGCGCAAGCCTAGCAGCCCTCATCGGATCTGGGCACCGAGGTGGTGCTCAAGGGCGCCGCGAATCCGCTTCATGGCGCGCTCCACACCGCGTTCGTCTCCGGCGGTCTCCGGCTGGAAACGGAGGGCGATGGCATACGAGACCTTGCCCTCCCCCACCTGGGGCCCGCGGTATTCGTCGAAGAGGCGGGAGCTGCTGAGCAGCGATCCGGCATTGGCTCGCACCAGGCGCAGCAGTTCACCGACTGGCATGCCCGCGTCCACGACCACCGCCAGGTCGCGGTCGATCGGCTGCGCGCTCGGGATGGCGACAGCCCGCACCTCTGCGGGGGTGGAAGCGAGCAGCTGTGGCAGGTTGATGACGGCGATCACCGGCCGGCCGGGCAGGTCCCAAGCGGCCGCCACGCCGGGGTCAATTTCCCCAACGTGGCCGTAGGCGTGGCCGGCAGGATCGACGATCCGCGCCGCACGTCCGGGATGGAGATGAGCGTGACGCTCCTCGGCTGTCTCCGCCCGAAAGGCGGGTGGGGCCGCCCCGAGCGCAGCGTGAAGTGCCTCGACGAGCCCCTTCAGATCGCCTACGTCTGCATCGTGCGACTCCACGCCGGGGGACCGCGGCACCCGTGGCCCGAGCAACGCAAGGCCGACGTGCCATGCCTCGAACCTGCCGGTTCCAGCCGTCTCGGCCCAGGCGGGACCGCGGCCACCGTCGCTCCAGTACGTCTTGCCCACCTCGAAGATCCATGCGTCGTTGCGGCGCTGGCGCACGTTCTCGGCAACGGAGGCGAGCATCGAGGCCGCCATGGTGGGTCGCATGATGCTGTGCGCTTCGGCCAGCGGGTTTGCGACGCGCACCAGTGTGGGGTCAGTCGGATCGAGTCCCACCCGTTCAAGATCGTGCGACCCGATCAGCGCGTGCGTCAGCACCTCGTCCAGGCCCAGCCCTGCCAGCACGCGCCGCACCCGGTGCCGTGGTTCGCTCGGGTCGGGACCGAAGGGTGGCAGTGCTGGCTGGGGCTGGCGGCCAGGAATGCGTTCGTAGCCGTGGCTGCGGGCGATCTCCTCGGCGACGTCCTCCGTTGCGACGACATCCGCACGATGCTCCGGCACGGTGACCGTTACGCGCCCCTCGCCGGCCGCCGCGACCTCGAACAGCAGGGGCGCCAACAGAGCGGCGATGCGCGACTGGTCCAGCGGCAGACCCAGGAGGCGTTCGATGCGCGCGATCTCGAGCGTAATGGCCCGCGGCGGCCGCGGCTGCGGATCATTGTCGACGATGCCCTTTCCGACGCGAGCGCCGGTGATCTCCACAATGAGCCGCGCAGCGCGGTCGGCGGCAACCCGGGGCAGGTGGTTGCCGATCCCCTTCTCATGACGCAGGCTGGCCTCGGAGCGCAGGCCCAGCCGCCGGGCCGTGTTGCGGATGGTCGGCCCGTGGAAGATCGCCGACTCAAGGATCACGCGGGTCGTGCTTCCGGTGACCTCGGTGCCGGCTCCGCCCATGATCCCGGCCAGGCCGATGGCCCGCTGCGAATCGGCGATCACCAGCATTCGGGCGTCAAGGGTCCGGGTCTCGTGATCCAGCGTCTCGAGCTGCTCGCCTTCACGACCGCGACGCACCACGATCCTCCCATCGGGAATGGCATCGGCGTCATACGCGTGCATCGGCTGACCAATCTCGTGCATCACGTAGTTGGTCACATCCACCACCGCGCTGATGGGGCGCATGCCGGCTGCCATCAGGCGGCGCTGCATCCAACCAGGAGAGGCGCCATTGCTGACCCCCTCGAACCAGCGCGCCGTGAACCTCGGACAGCCCTCGGGATCCTCGATCGCGACGCTGACAATCTCCCCCGTCGGCACGGCTGCATCCTCACTGACCGATGTCTCCGGCATGTGGACCGATGAACCTGCCAGGGCGGCGACCTCGCGGGCCAGCCCGACCATCGAGAGGGCATCGCCGCGGTTCGGCTTGACGTCGACGTCCAGCACCACCTCGCCCAGGAGCGGCCGCAGGTCGGCGCCGAGCGGCAGTTCGTCGCTGGTCCCCAGGACGTGGATCCCCTCCGTATCGTCGCCCAGCCCCAGCTCGATCGCCGAGCAGAGCATCCCCTGCGACTCGACGCCGCGGATCTTGCTGCGCTCGATGCGACGCTCGCCGGGCAGCACCGACCCGATCGACGCAACCGGGACGAGGTCTCCCACCGAGATGTTGTCGGCACCGCACACGATCTGGAGCGGCTCACCTGACCCAACATCGACGCTCGTCAGCCACAGCTTGTCGGCATTCGGATGGCGCTCGATCGAGAGCAGTCGCCCGACGACCACATCGGTCCAGTCCGCGCCGGACACCTCGATGGAGCTCACCTCGAGGCCCCGCATCGTCAGGGCCTCGGCGAGGGCCTCTGGGGAGAGGTCGAAGTCGACGTACTCGCGCAGCCAGGAGAGCGGGACGCGCATCGGCTCAGCGTCCCGCCGAGAACTGTTCGAGGAAACGCAGATCTGCGCTCATCAGCAGCCGCAGGTCGGGGATGCCGTGGCGCAGCAGGGTGATGCGGTCGAGCCCCATGCCGAAGGCATAGCCCTGGAATTCGTCAGGATCGATCCCGCCGGCGCGCAACACGGTCGGATGCACCATCCCGGCGCCGAGGATCGTCATCCAGCCCGATCGGCCGCAGGCGGCGCAGCCCGAACCCCCGCAGACCAGGCAGCTTACATCGAAGGCGACGCTCGGCTCCGTGAACGGGTAGTAGCCGGGGCGGAAGCGAGTCCTCGTGGCCTCTCCATACAGGGCGCGGGCGAACTCCTCGAGCATCCCCTTGAGGTCGGCGAGGCTCGTGTCGCGGTCGACCACCAGTCCCTCGACCTGGAAGAACTCGAAGCCATGCGACGCGTCGACCGCTTCGTAGCGGAAGCAGCGGCCCGGGGTGATCACCCGGATCGGCGGTGTCAGCGCACGCATCGCCCGGATCTGGACTGGACTGGTGTGAGTGCGCAGGATTGTGCCGTCCGCCGCAGGCTGCCGCGGGTCGTCGCCCTCCGCCACGTACAGGGTGTCCCAAAGGTCCCGCGAGGGATGGTCGGGTGGGATGTTGAGAGCCTCGAAGTTCATCGCCTCGGTCTCGATCTCGGGACCCTCGAAGACCTCGAAGCCGAAGGCGTGGAAGATCTCGCGCAGATCGCGCTCCACGGTCATGGTCGGGTGCAGGTGCCCAACCCGCCACGGCCGGCCAGGTGCGCTCATGTCGATGGCCTCATCGGCAAGCCGCGTGCCGGCATCGCTCTCGAGCAGGGCTGCAAGGCGCGCCGCGATCCCTGCCTCCAGCGCATCGCGAACGGCGTTTGCCAGCTTGCCGGTTGCCGGCCGCTCGGCCTGATCCATCTCCGCCAGGCCGCGGAGCAGGAGCGTCAGGCGACCCGATCGGCCGAAGAGCGAGGCACGGAGGCCTTCCACTGCCCGAGGGTCGGCTGCCGCTGCCAGCTCGGCCTGGGCATCGGTCTGAAGCTGCTGCAGTCGTTCGGCAAGGTCGCTCATGAATGCTCCGTAATCTTCGGGTAAAACAAACGACCCCGCTCCTCTTTCGGAGCAGGGCCGGGAGCCGGCGTTGGACGCACGCCGGCTAGCCGCTAAACGAAGCCTTGGCCATCTCGACCATCTTGCCGAAGGCACCGGCATCGCGAATCGCGAGGTCGGCGAGCATCTTGCGGTCGACCTCGACGCCTGCCGATTTCAGACCGGCGATGAAGCGGCCGTAGGGCATTCCGTGCTGGCGAGAGGCGGCGTTGATGCGCTCGATCCAGAGCCTCCGCATGTCGCGCTTGCGGTCACGGCGATCGCGATACGCGTAGACCAGGGCGTGGAATAGCGCCTCGCGAGCCGGCCGGATCAGCTTCGAGCGGGTGCCGCGACGCCCCCTCGCCTGGGCGAGGAGCCGCTTGTGGCGCTTGTGCGCGGCGACGCCGCGCTTGACTCGTGCCATCTCTATCGGTCTCTAGCTGTAGGGAAGCAGCCGAGCCAGCTGCTTGGCGTGCACCGGGTCGACGTTGGTCTTGCCGGAGTAGCGGCGCTTGCGGCTGCTGGACTTGATCTCGAGGTGGTGGCCGCTCCCCGCCTTGGGGCGGACCCACTTGCCTGAGCCGGTGTTCTTATACCGCTTGGATGTTCTCTTGTGGCTTTTCATTTTCGGCATGTTGGGCCTGCTCCGTAGGTTCTGGCTCAACCGTGAGCCCCTTGGCGACGACCGCGTCGCCGATCGTTTCGCCATTGGAGGCCGATGCGGGGGTGACCCCATCATCGGCCGCGCCATTCTTCTTCTCGACCCGCTTGTCGGGCGGGGCCATCACGATGAACATGTTGCGGCCTTCGAGGAGCGGTGGACGTTCCACCACCCCGTGCTCCGTGAGCAGCCCGGCCGCCCGATCGAGGAGATCACGCCCCAGATTGGCGTGGGTCATCTCTCGCCCTCGGAACTGAACGGTGACCTTGACGCGGTCGCCCTCGTCCAGGAACTCCCCCGCTCGTCGCAGCTTGGTCCGCAGGTCGTTGACGTCGATCT
>JBKKBV010000009.1:0-6247 GCA_046713375.1 Candidatus Limnocylindria bacterium | reverse complement strand
TCGCCCGCGTGCACCGTCACGCCCAGACCGCCACGCCGGCACTCGTCGAACAGGTCGCGATAGTCGCCGAAGCGGAAGGCGGGATCGACCGGCCCGGCGATGTCCACCGCCACCACGCCGCGGCTGTGCCAGCTGATGGCCTTGGCGGCGATGATCTCGTTCAGGTCATGGCTGAAGGCGCGGTCGAGGCAGAGGATGAGGCCGGCCCGAACCTGCGGGTACTCGAGCACGGCGCGGTCCATGCCTCGCACCGCCGCGGCGATGATGTGGTCGAGGTCCTGCTCGCCGCCCCGGTTGCGCTTCATCGGGTTGAAGCGCAGCTCGATGCGGGTGATGTTGCTCTTCCGATAGGCGCCGCCGATCACCTCGTAGACGCTGCGCTCGACCGCGATCGGGCTCGACTGGATCAGCTCGGTCCAGTGAAAGAGGTCGAGGTAGGCGTCGAAGGAGCGGCGACGGCGCCCAATCGTGATCAGGTCCCGGAATGCCCAGTAGTCCTTGGTCGGCAGCCGGATCCCCTGGGCGTGTGCGATCCCCCACATGATGGCCGGGCTGACCGCTGCTCCGAGATGGACGTGGAGCTCGGTGAGCGGGATACGGGGGTCGAGCCGGGGACGGGGCATCTTCCTCGCGGGGCGACAATTTGGCCGAGTGTAGCGCAGCCCCGTGATCCGGCGCCGCCTCCGGCCGATGCTAGAATCGCGGCGCCATGGAGCTCATCCGGGATGTCCTCGATTTCATCTCCACGGGCCTCGGCGGCCTCACCTCGACCCTGGCGCCGTACGGTTTCATCGGCCTGGTCGGGCTGTATCTGCTGTGGGTCGTGATCGGATACCTGCGCGTCTCGCAGGTCGGTGTCCAGGCGCAGTCGACCACGCTCCCCGCCCTGCAGCTGCCCCGCGCGCCCGACGGCGCGATCGACGTGCCGCGTGGCGTCCCCTACTGTCCCAACGACGGGCTCCGCTACCCCGCCGGCGCGCGTTTCTGCACCCAGTGCGAGGCCGACCTGCTCGCCTCGTGCGCGAACTGCGGTGCAACGATTCGCGCTGCCGATGAGTCCTGCTACCGATGCGGCACCCACGCCACGCTGGCGCCCACATCGGACTGAGCGCCGTCGCCTGACCTTCCGTCCGGCGGGCCGCTGCCACGGAGGACTCAACGCATGATCGGATCGTCGGCCCTCGCGGTCGCGGCGCTCATCACCTTGCTGGGGTCGGCGGCGATCGGTTTCGGCGCGGCCCTCGCCGCTTCCGCTCGCAGCCCTCGGACCGTCCCAGCAGTCGGCTTGTCCCAGGCAGCGGTGCAGCGCTTCAGCGGCTCGACGACGGCCCTGGCGGGCACGGTCCTGGCAGCGATCCTGCTCTTCGGCTCTCTCGGTGTCCGCGCGGCGGTCACCGGCCACGCGCCCTGGTCAAACCTGCACGAGTTCAGCGCGGCGTTCGCGTTCGGGCTGCTGGTGGTCTTCATCGGCCTGGCCTCGCGGATGCCGATCGCCGGGCTGACCCCCGGCGTGGCATTGGTTGGAGCCGGCCTGCTGGGTGTCTCGCTTCTGCAGCCAGACGACGTGCGGCCGCTCGTGCCCGCGCTCCAGGCTCCCCTGCTGCTGACCATCCATGTCGGGACCGCCATGCTCGCGTACGCCATCGGCGCGGTCGCCTTCGCGGCCGCGGTGGGCGAGATTGTGCAGCGCGCCGCGCGTGACGGCATCGCCTCGCTGCCGTCGGCCTCCGTCTGCCGCGCCGCTTCACATCGGGCGGCGATCCTCGCATTTCCGATCCTCACCGCCGCCATCGTGCTCGGATCGGTCTGGGCGAACCTCGCGTGGCGCTCCTACTGGAACAACGACCCCAAGGAGCTGGCCGCGGCCGCGACCTGGCTCGTGTACGGCGGTTACCTGCATGTGGCCGGACGGCGGGACCGCTGGGCTGCCGCGGCCCCCTGGCTCCTGGTGGTGGGCTTCGCCGCCATCCTCTTCACCTGGCTCGGGGCGGGGCTCCTCTTCGTCGGAGAGCACTCCTACGCTGGAGCCTGACCGCGTGCCCGCTCCTGGCGGAGGACGGTTCAGTCGGCGGTGGCCGACCTGACGTATGCCTGGATCTCGGGCACGTCGGGGATCATCACCCACCCGCGCGTGCTGTTCGGCTCGAACCCCACGAACAGGGAGAACCGCGGCGGCTCGAGGATGATGCCGCTCACCTCGGCCGAGGCCGAGCGACGGGCGATTTCGAGCAGGGTCGGCAGCTCGTCCGGAGCGATGTCAGTCTCGATGGAGCCGAGCGCTGCCACGGTCGCCACGAGCTCTTGCAGCCCCGCGTCGAGCCACTTGCGAACCAGCGCGATGATCACCTGCTGCTGACGACCGGCGCGCCCGTAGTCCGAATCGACCCGCGTCCGGCTGAAGCCGAGCGCCTGGACGCCGTCGAGGTGAGCCGGTCCCGGCTCGAGGAACAGGTTGACCGTGGGATCGGAGATACGCGTCTCGACCTCGACGTCGACCCCGCCGACAGCGTCGACGATCGAAGCGAAGTCGTCCATGTCGACCTGGACGTATCGGTCGATTGGCACGCCGAGGAGCGTCGCCATGGCGCCACGCAAGGTCTCGATCCCGAACCGCTGCGCGATCTCATTCACCTTGCGGTGATAGATCGATCCGTCGGCCATCGGCATGTCAACCGTGTCTCGCGGCAGGGACATCATCGCGATGCGCGACTTGTCGGCACTGATGCTGACGACCATCAGCGCATCGGTGTTCACGTCCTCCCCTCTCGCCTGGCGGCTCCGGTTCGAGTCAGCCCCGACCACCAACACCGTCAAGCGTCGCGCGAGCATTGCCTCGTCGAGGGGGATCGGGGTTGGGCTCGCCACGGGAGTGGGACTCGCGGTCGGACCCGGACTGGTCTCTGCACTGGGCGAGAGGCTGGGGGACGCCGAGGCGCATCCGGCGAGGATGAGCGCCACCGCCATGATCCGCAGTCTCATGCCAGGCCCGCCACCTGCGCCATCACCCGGGCGGGATCGGTGGTCGGCTCGTCACAGGCATAGCCGCGGCACACGTAGGCGGTTGCCACTCCGTCGGGTGCCGCCTTTCCCTCGAAGAGGGGCCAGGCCGCGGTGCCGTCTACGGCAGAGAGGGGTGCGATGACCAGGTCCGGCTGGTATGGGCCGGCGGCCGCGCGGCGCAGCGCCACGGCGCGCGGATCCTCTTGGTCGCCGGCAATCACGACATCGATCGGCTCGCCAAGGGCGCGGTCGGCCGCGGCAAGCATCCTCCCGAACTGGGCGGGTTGGCGCTCCAGAGCGCCACCCACGGCGCGCAGGATGCTGCGCGCACGGCGATCGTGATCCGGCTGGCCGGTGAGCAGGCCGAGCCGCAGCAGCACATCCGCGGCGACCGAGTTGGCGGCCGGTGTCGCCCCGTCGATCAGCGATCGTGGCCGGGCGACGACCCGGTCGTGCTCGTCGCTGGTATCGAAGAAGGTGCCGCTGGCCTCGTCCCAGAAATCGGCAACAGCACGATCCATCAGTGCGGCTGCCAGCTCCAGGTCCGCCATTCCGCCCAACGCGGCGTAGGCGGCCAGGAGTCCATCGGCGACGTGGGCGTAGTCCTCGCAGAAGGCCGGCGTGTGCGCCGTCCCGGCGCGAGCCGTGCGCCAGAGTCGCCCGTCGTCACGCAGCAGGTGGGTGCGGATGAAGCCCACGCATGCCCGCGCCGCCTCGGTGAAGCGATCGTCGCCAAGCACGAGTGAGCCGGTCGAGAACGCGCGCAGCGCCATGCCGTTCCAGGCGGCCAGCTGCTTGTCATCGCGGCCCGGCCGGATCCGCTGGCCACGGGCTTCGGAAAGCCCGTCCCGGGCTCGGTCGAGCACGGCCTGCGAAGGTGCCTCGGGTCGAGCGACATAGAGGATCGAGCGACCCTCCCAGTTGCCGCCCGGCACGACCCCCCAATAGGCAGCCGCGACCTGTGCCTCGTCCGGGTCGAGCCCTGCCCCGATCAGGACGTCGATGAACTGGTCGAGGTCCCATGTGTAGAAGCGGCCCTCCTCGCCCTCACTGTCGGCGTCGAGCGCCGATGCGAAGCCACCGTCCTCGGTCGCCAGCTCACGCATGATGAAGTCCAGCGTCTGGCGCGCCACCTCTGCGTACCGCTGTTGCCCGGTGGCGCGGAACGCCTCCAGGTACGCGTGCGCCAACAAAGCGTTGTCGTACAGCATCTTCTCGAAGTGTGGCACCAGCCAGCGGGCATCGGTGCTGTACCGAGCGAAGCCACCCCCGATCTGGTCGTGGATGCCGCCGTCCGCCATGCGGTCGAGCGTGACCGTGACCATGTGCAGCACATTGGCGTCCGTGCTGCGTCGCCAGGCACGCAGCAGGAATTCGAGCGTCATCGGCGCGGGGAACTTCGGCGCGCCGCCAAAGCCGCCATGCTGCGGATCGAACGACTCCCCCAGGCGGGCTGCCGCTGCGTCGAGTTGCCCGCGCTCCACCTCGCTCCGGCCCGGCTGCACCTCGAGCAGGTCGCGCAGATGCTCCGCCAGCTGATGCCCCTGCTCGAGGACCTCATTGCGGCGATCGCGGTAGGCGGCGGAGATCGCTCCCAGCACGCGCGGGAAGCCGGGCATCCCGTGCCGGTCCTCTGGAGGGAAGTAGGTGCCGCCAAAGAACGGCTCGAGGGTCGGGGTCAGGAACACGCTCATCGGCCACCCGCCGCTGCCGGTCAGGGTCTGCACCGCGGCCATGTAGACGTCGTCGAGATCCGGGCGCTCCTCGCGATCGACCTTGATGGCCACGAAGTCGCGGTTCAGCTGCGCGGCCACGGCCTCGTCCTCGAACGACTCGTGCGCCATGACATGACACCAGTGGCATGCCGAATAGCCGATCGACAGGAAGATCGGCTTGTCTTCGGCGCGAGCCCGCTCGAGCGCCTCGGCGCCCCATGGATACCAGTCGACCGGGTTCGTGGCGTGCTGCAGCAGGTACGGGCTCGTCTCGCTTGCAAGTCGATTGGTCACGGGGCCGGCCGCTCGCTGGCGAACTGCTCGGCGTAGAGCCGCGCGTAGAGGCCCTCGTGACGCACCAGCTCATCGTGGGTCCCGCGTTCCACGATCCGCCCGCGGTCGAAGACGAGGATCAGGTCCGCTCGCAGGATGGTCGAGAGCCGGTGGGCAATGGCGATCGTGGTGCGCCCCTCCATCAGGCCGGCCAGCGCCCCCTGGATCAGCCGCTCGCTTACCGTGTCAAGCGCGCTGGTGGCCTCGTCCAGCAGGAGGATGCGCGGATCCTTGAGGAGGACCCGGGCGATGGCGACCCGCTGCTTCTCCCCGCCCGACAACTTGTAGCCGCGCTCGCCGATGATCGTGTCATACGCATCCGGCAGCTCCATGACGCGGTCATGCATCGCGGCCGCGCGCGACGCGGCCTCGATCTCCTCCATGGTCGCGTCGGGCTTGGCGTAGCGCAGGTTGTCCAGGACCGATGCGTGGAAGAGGTACGTCTCCTGGGTCACCACGCCGATCTCGCGCCCGAGTGACTCGAGGCGGATCTGACGCACGTCGATGCCGTCGATCTCAACCCCACCGCCGTCGACGTCGTAGAGGCGCGGGATCAGGTAGGTGGTCGTTGTCTTGCCTGCCCCCGATGGTCCGACCAGGGCGACCAGCTGGCCGGGCAGGGCCTCGAAATCGATCTCGTCCAGGCCGAAGGGCCGGATGGGGATCGGCACCGCGCGACCCTCCGCCTCGGCCCTCTCGACTTCGGCGGCGACCGCCACAGCGGCAGGTGGCGACGGATAGCGGAAGGTGACCTGCCGGAACCTGACGTCACCGCGGAGCGTGGCGGGGTCGAGGTCGACGGCATGGGGGGCGTCACGGATCTCGGGCTCCATCTCGAGGTACTCGAAGATCCGGTCGAAGAGGGCGAGGGCGCCCTGGATCTCGACCTGCACGTTCAGCAGCTGGCCGAGCGGGAAGAAGAGGCGGCTCTGGAGGGTCGTGAAGGCGACGATGGTGCCGATGCTGACGTTCGTGTCGCCGTCGATGATGAGCGAGCCGGCCAGCAGGTAGACGAACGCCGGCGCGATCGAGAAGAAGGTGCCGATCATGGCGAAGAACCAGCGCCCGATCATCTGCTGCCGGATCTGAAGGTCGCCGAGGCGTCGCGACTCTCGGCCGAATTTCTCGATGCTGGCCTGCTGTTGCCCGAATGTCTTCGAGAGCAGGATCCCGGACACCGAGAGCGACTCCTGGGTGAT
>JBKKBV010000008.1:0-10489 GCA_046713375.1 Candidatus Limnocylindria bacterium | reverse complement strand
TCCCTTGAGTTCGATCGCCTCGTCGGTGGCGAGAAGGTGAACTTCGAGGTCGAGTCCAGCCCCCGCGGTCCCCGCGCCGGCAAGGTCTCTGCCGCCTAGCACCGATCCCGACCGGGACGCGCGAGCGTCTCGGTAGCGATTCGCAAACGCCCGGCCCGCTTGGGCCGGGCGTCTTGCTGCCCGGACGAATACGGCTCGTCGCGGGCGCATACTTCACCGATTCGCGGTTGACTAGGTGCCGCGGGACAGGAAGGAGCGATTGGCGATGTCGTTGATTTCTGAGCAGGGCTTCAACATCAAGCGCGGTAAAGAAGAAGCGTTCCAGAAATGGATCACGGACAATGATGCTGCCTTGAAGAAGAGCACGCCTCCGGGCGTTGAGTACCTCGGCACCTACGTCGTAGCCATGTCCTCGGAGAAGCAAGCTGGCGAGTACCGCTTCCTCCTGCGTCTCGAGTCCTTTGCTGCCCTGGACGCCATGCACGAATCGGCCCGCGACGAGAAGAGCGACTGGGGCCGACTGAACCGAGAAGCGACCGAGTTCGCCGATCTGCCCATCGGTACCGAATTCAGCTACTCCATCTACCGTCCCCTGATCGAGGCTGTCATATGGGACGTGAGCTAGCTCCCCGAACCGGGCCATGACCATCGTCCTCTTGAGGCGAGGCCAGCCGAGACCGGATCGTTTCGCGCATGTCAGCGGACGCCGAAATGCTCGCCAGGCTCCTCGCCATGGCCGCTCTTATCGCTGCGACGACCGAGTACGCGGAGGTGATCAGGCGCCGCGTCGTGCGTCGCGCTAAGGCTCGCGAGCGTTCCGTCCTCGAGGAGCACGGCCTTCAAGGCCTGGTGCGCGTGTTCCTGGCTGAGGGCCCGCCCGCCTAAGTCAGTTGGTTGGTCGGGGCGACTGGATTCGAACCAGCGACCTCTTGAACCCCATTCAAGTGCGCTACCGGACTGCGCTACGCCCCGACGACCGCGCCGCGCCAGTATAGGACCCGCCCTTTCCTGGCGGCCAAGGGCGGATCCTGAGCGCGCCGAGGGTGCGCAAAAACACAGTGCGGCGACGGAATCACAGCGCCATCATGCAGCGTCGCGTCGCATCGCCGGCGCGGTCTTCGGAGGGCGGGTGGCAATGGACCTTGTCGTTCGCAACGCGCGCCTGCACCCGACCGGCGGGACGCATCCCGAGCCGGTCGATATCGGCATCGAAGATGGCCGGATCAACGCGGTTCGCGAGCGCGGCCACCTTCCGTCAGCGGCCACCGAGCTCGATGCCGAAGGCTCGCTCCTCTCTCCTCCGTTGGTCGATCCCCACGTCCACATGGATGCTGTGCTGACCGTTGGCGAGCCTCGCTACAACGAGTCCGGGACTCTCATCGAGGGGATCCTGACCTGGGCCGAGCGCAAGCCATCGCTGACCCACGAGGACGTCAAGCGGCGCGCGCTCGAGGCGATTCGCTGGGAGGTGGCGCAGGGCACCGGCCTGATCCGATCGCACGTCGACATCTGTGACCCCAACCTGGTCGCCCTCAAGGCGCTGCTCGAGCTGCGCGGCGAGGTTCGCGACATCGTCGAGCTGCGGCTCATCGCGTTCCCACAGGACGGGATCCTCTCCTTCCCCGACGGCAAGGAGCTGATGCGCGAGGCGATGCGCCTCGGCTGCGACGTTATCGGTGGCATCCCACATTACGAATGGACCCGCGACGACGGTGTCGAGGAGGTCCACTTCATCTTCGACCTGGCCAAGGAGACCGGGGCGCCGATCGACCTCCACTGCGACGAGACCGATGACGAGCAGAGCCGCTTCCTGGAGGTCGTTGCGGCGAGGGCGATCCGCGACGGGATGCAGGGCCGTGTGGTGGCCGGGCACACCACCGCGATGGCGTCGTACAACGACAACTATGCCTTCAAGCTGATCCAGATCCTGAAGCGCGCGGGGGTCACCATCGTCGCGAACCCGCTCGACAACATCGTGCTGCAGGGACGATTCGACACCTACCCCAAGCGTCGCGGCATGACGCGGGTCAAGGAGTTAGATGCCGCCGGCATCAACGTGGCCTGCGGCCACGATTCGATCATGGACCCATGGTATCCGCTCGGTCGCGGGTCGATGCTCGATGCGCTCTCGATGCTCGTGCACGTCGGGCAGATGACAGGCCGGGCTGAGCTGTTCCGAGCCTACGACATGGTCACCACCAACCCGGCCAGGGCAGCCGAGGTGCCCTGGGGAGTAGAGGAGGGTCTGCCAGCCAACTTCGCGATCTTCGACTGCACCGATGAGGCAGAAGCGATCCGGTTGCGCCCAGCCGCCCGCTGGGTCGTGCGCGGCGGCCAGGTGGTCGCCGAGACCGAGCCGTCCCGGAGCATTGTCCATCGGGCCGACGGCTCGGCCGGACCAGCCACGTTCACCCGTACATAAGGAGGAGATATGACCGCCCAAGCCATGCCCCGCACGGGCGACATGCCCGTGCGCGAGGGCGACCTGTCCATCGAGGGCCGCGGGATCGAGCCGATCCCGGAGTCCGCTCGGTACGGGTCCGTCAACCGCGTCTTCACCGTCTGGTTCACGCCAAACCTGGTGCCAGCGGCATTCTTCATCGGGCTGCTGGCAGCCGCCCCATTCCTGCAGGTCGGCTTCGTGACCGGCCTGATCGCGATCATCGTCGGGAACCTGGTCGGCTCGTCCCTGGTCGGATTGCTGGCGCAGATGGGTCCCGCCACGGGGATGGCGCAGATGCCGCTCTCGCGGCTGGCCTACGGCAAGTCGATCGTGGTGCCCGCCTTGCTCAACTGGGTGAGCTGCATCGGCTGGGACGGCATTAACTCGGTCTTCGGAGCGGCCGCGCTGTCCATTCTGACCGGCCTTGATTTCGTGATCTCGCTGGTGATCATCGTGATCGCGCAGGGAATCCTAGGGATCATCGGCCACGAGGCGATCCACACCTTCGAGAAGTGGATGGCCATCGTGCTCGGGATCATGTTCGCAGTGCTGACGATCGCGATCGTGGGCGAGGCATCGTCCGGGATGGCGCGCACCGACGGCTTTACGGGGCTCGACCAGCTCGGCGCCATGGTTCTCTATGCGTCGATCGCAGCCAGCTTCGTGGTGGCCTGGGGCCTGTATGCGTCGGACTACACCCGCTATCTGCCACCCACCGCTGACCGGTCGCGGATCTTCTGGTGGACAGTACTGGGCCTGACCCTATCCGCCGGATGGCTCGAGGTGCTCGGCCTGCTCGTCGCCGACCAGCAAACCGGCGGCGCAGTCGACACCATCAACGGCCTCCTGTCAGGATCGTTCTTCGCCCCGCTGGCGATGGTGGCGATCGCCATCGGCACGATCGCGGTCAATGCCATGAACGATTACACCGGCTCACTGTCGTTCCTGGCCGCCGGCATCAAGGTGCCCCGCGTCTACTCCGCCCTGGCTGTCGCGGTGCTCGGCTTCTTCTTCACCCTGTACCTCAACTCGGGCGACCTGCTGCTCAAGTTCGAGAACTACCTGCTCTTCATCATCTACTGGGTCACCCCGTACATCGGCGTCGTCCTTGCCGACTGGTGGCTGCGCGGCCGTCGGGCTGATGTATCACGCCTGGCCGATTACGCCAGCCTGCCTTCAGGGGCCGTAGGGCTGCTGGCGCTGCTGGTCGGGTTCATCGTCTCGCTGCCATTTGGGACATCGGTCTTCGGGCAGGAAATCGCCGACGCCACCGGCCTGCCGCTCAACGCCTTCGCGCCGGCCTTCCACTACGCGGATATCGCGTACGTGATCGGGTTCATCGTGTCGTTCGCCTTCTATTGGGTCTTCGCTCGGAGCTCCGTGCAACGGGCCTGACCCGATCAGTTCCCGTAGGTGGACCCCGGCGGCAACCGTCGGGGTCCATCACTGTCTAGGCCGGCGCGTGGGGCACGTGCAGCACGGGCTCCAGCGGAAGGGTCGCGACATGCGCTGCAATCTGGTCGGCGGCGGCGATCCACAGGCCGTCGATCGCGCGAGCCCGTTCCATCAGTGTCTCGAGGGCCACCGCCCGCGACGCGCGGCCCGAGATGAAGGGATGGTTGGTGAGCATGAACAGCCCGCCTTCGGTAACAAGCGCCTCCAGCTCGAGCGTCCAGCGGGCAAGGACCTCGGCCGGGCTGGCGATGACCCCGGAACCGGTGATCCCGGGCAGATAGGCGTAGGGCTCCCAGTCGTCCAGGCTCCAGTGCACGGGCAGCTCGATAATCGAGGAGTCGGCCGGCTCGGGGCCGGTCGCCAACCGGTATGGGTGGTCCGCGTCCATCAGCCCGCTGTCGTACAGGAATCCGTGCCTGGCCAGGAGGGCCGGGAGGCGATACGAGATCTCCCACATTGGCGCTCGATACCCGACCGGCCGTACGCCGACGACATCGTGCAGCGCCTCCAGCCCGCGCAGCAGGTGCCGCTCCTCCGTCTCCGCGTCCGGCGCAGAGCGGGCTCCCTCGTGCAGGTAGCCGTGATGGCCGATCTCGTGGCCGGCATCCCGGATGGCGCGGATCGCCTGCGGCCAGCGCTCGGCGGTGTAGCCGGGCACGAAGAAGGTGGCGCGGATCCCCTGCCGGTCCAGGACCCGCAGCAGCCGGGGCACGCCGGTCTGTGGCCCATACGCCTGGTGCGACATGACGTCGAGCCACCCTGCGCTCTCCGGATGGTCGAACAGGATCGGGCTCTCCGCATCGACATCGAACGAGAAGCAGGCGGCGGCTCGTTTGCCCTGCGGCCACGCAAAGCCCGTCGGCATCGGTCTGCGCCAGTCGAGCCTGGGCTCCTCGGGCATCGGCCTCAGGCGCTCGCGCGTCGCAGCGCGACCAGGGAGAGCATCTCGTACGCGAGATTGGCCGCCAGGGTCGCGGTCTGGGCGGCCGGGTCATAGGCCGGGATCACCTCCACCACGTCAAAGCCGACGAAGTCGATCCCGGTCAGCCCGCGCAGGACGGAGAGCATGTCATGCGCCGATGGCCCGCCCGCCTCAGGCGTGCCGGTGCCGGGGGCGAACCCCGGGTCCACCACGTCGATGTCGAAGCTGATAAAGGCCGGCCGATCGCCGACACGCTCCCGGATGCGGGAGGAGACCGCCATCGGGCCCAGCGCGAAGACGTCCTCGGTGGTCAGGTAGTCGAGCCCCAGCTCGGTGCGCAGGCCCGTCCAGTCCTCGGAGCCATAGAGCGACCCGCGCAGGCCGATCTCGATGGAATGGGCGGTGTCGACCAACCCCTCCTCGATCGCCCGTCGCATCCAGGTGCCATGGTTGTACTTCTCGCCGAAGTAGGCGTCCCAGGCGTCGGTATGCGCATCGAAGTCGATGACGGCCACGGGACCCAGGGACCGAGTGGCGCGCAGGTGCGGCAGGGTGCAGGCGTGATCGCCGCCGATCAGAAGCGGGACGACCCCAGCCGTGACGATCGGCGCAACTGCCTCCTCGATCAGCTGGTAGCTGCGCTCCGTGTTCCCTGGCACGATGGCGACGTCGCCGTAGTCCACGCACGAGAGAACCTCGAACGGCCTGACGTCAAGGTTCGCGTTGTAGGGGCGCAGCATGACGCTCGCCGCGCGGACCGCATTCGGGCCGAAGCGACCGCCCACCCGGTACGTCACGCCCGTGTCGAACGGCACGCCGACGATAGCCAGGTCGACCTCCTCCAGCGTGCGAACGTGCGGCAGCCGCGCGAAGGTGGAGGGCCCGGTGAAGCGCGGACTCTGCAGAGAGTCCTCAGGAACATACCGAGGCGGCACGCGACGAGTCTACCGTGCGAGCTATGCGCGCAGGCCGCTCAGCTCATCCTTCTGAACGCGCGACATCAGCTCGTCGACGGCGTCCATCGGCGGACGCCCCTCGTGTACGACGGCTGCAACCTGCTCCGCGATCGGCATCTCGACGCCCCACTCGGCGGCAAGCTGGAGCGCACCGCGGACGGTGTCGACCCCCTCGGCCACGCCGTTCAGCTGCCCTGCGGCATCGGTCCATGACATGCCCGACGCCATCAGCTCGCCCGCGCGCCGGTTCCGCGAGAGCGGGCTCATGCAGGTCGCGATCAGATCGCCGACCCCGGCCAGGCCGGCGAAGGTCAGCTGCTGCCCGCCGGCCGCGACTCCCAGCCGCGTCATCTCGGCCAGCCCGCGGGTGATGATGCCCGCCTTGGCGCTGTCGCCGAAGCCGAGCCCATCGACGAATCCGGCGGCGAGGGCGACGACGTTCTTCAGCGCTCCGCAGAGCTCGACGCCGACGATGTCCGGATTGGTGTACAGGCGGAAGCGGTCGCTGCCCAGGAGCGCGGCGAACTCGGCCGCCAGCGCGGCGTCAGCCGAGGCCACGACGCTCACCGCGGGCAGGCCGGCCGCGATCTCCCTCGCCAGATTCGGTCCCGACAGCGCCGCCACCGGGCGGCCTGGCAGTTCCTCTTCGACGACCTCGCTCATGCGCAGGTGCGTCCCCTGCTCAATCCCCTTGACCACGCTCAGCAGGGACGCCTCCGCAAAGAGCGCCGGACGCAGACGCCCCAACGTTTCACGCAGGTGCGCCGACGGGACGGCCAGCACGAACGAGCGATGCGGCTCCGCCAGGTAGGCATCATCGGTCGCCACCCTGAGGTTCGGCGGGAAGACGACCCCCGGCAGGTAGCGACGGTTCTCGCGTAGGGAGGCGAGCTCCTCACCCGCTTCGGTGGTGTGCGCCCAGAGCGTGACCGGGCGCTCCGCGGCGGCGAGCTTGATGGCGAGCGTGGTACCCCACGCGCCGGCGCCGACCACCCCCACCTGGTCGGTCATTCGACCTCGATGCTCTCGCGTACTGCCGGCTTCTCCTCCTCGTGCGCCGCCTCCATCTTGGCGATCCAGTGATCCAGGTAGCTTCGGGCAGCGAGCAGCTGCTCGCGCCCGGCCGCCTTCACGTGGCTGCGCGTCTCGCTTGGGAAGACGTTGCGCATGATCGCCCAGAAGGCCATCTCCACGCTCTCGCGCCGTTCGCCGCGCGGCACGCGGCGCTCCAGGTCGGCGATTCGAGCCTCGAGGTCGGCCTGCGACGCGTTATCCATCTCTGCCACGTTTTCCACCTCCATTTGTGCTTCGCGGCGGGGCAGCGAAGCGAATCTTGAGAATATGGTCGTCGAATTTGGCGCCGAGTGTCGTCGCCTCGATCAGGATGCGCGGCAGGACAAGGTTGCGCCGCCAAGTGCCGACGTCAATCACGAGCTCATCGGCGTGCCGCGAGAGCGCAATCTCCTCCTTGGTCGCGAACGGCAGCTCAACGGAGAGGACGAACTCTCCGTCGTCGCGAGCCACCGAATACGGGCGTCCCACGAAGAACTGCTTCGTCGGATCGGCGTCGCCGTAGAGCTGCTCGCCGAGCTCGGTGAGCACTGGCAACCCGATCACCTCGCGATCGAGGAACGGTGCACTCAGGATCGGGATCGGGGCGAAGGCCTGCTCGACCATGGGGCCATATCGCTGCTGCCGCTCGTACCAACCCCGGAAGTATTTCCATCCCACGGCATCGGGCAGGACCCGATTGGCGATGACCAGGTCAGTCGGGTAGCCGTACAGGTGGAAGTAGGTGAATGAGCGCTGCGCCTCCTTGATCACGACCTGCTCGAGCGTCAGCACCACCCGAACCGATGTCTTGGCCGGATCGATGAGCAGGCTGCGCATGTACTCCAGCCGGCGGAAGAGCTCCTCCCCCGCGTCGAACACGTCTCCGCCGGGCATGGGCATTCCGACGACGCGCTGGATGAGTGGTCCGGTCAGCTTGGTGATCCGCCTGCCGATCGGCTCGATCTTCTCCATCCACCATTTGCCCGCCTCAGGCAGGGAGAGGAGTCGCAGCGTCTCACCAGTGGGCGCGGCGTCGACCACGATCACGTCATAGTCGCCCGAGTCGTGATGCTCGGCGATCCACAGCAGGCTGCCGACCTCGTCCATGCCCGGCAGCACGGTCATCTCCTCGGCCAGCACCTCGTCGAGGCCGCGCCAGCGGAGCACGCTGGCGGCGTACTCCTGGATTCGTCCCCAGTAGCGGTCCACGTTGAAGTAGACGTCCGATTCCTGCGCCCAGAGCTTCGGTGCGATCTCCTTCGGCTGTGGCCCGAGCTCGACCCCGAAGACGTCGCCGAGGCTGTGGGCGATGTCGGTCGACAGGACGATCGTGCGGTAGCCGCGCTTGGCACACACGATGGCGGTGGCGGCTGCCACGCTCGTCTTGCCGACGCCGCCCTTGCCCGTGTAGAGGAGGATGCGCACCACGTCGCCATTCTCGCCGATTCGGCGCGCCGTATTTGATCGGGCTCAACGCCGACTCGAACGTGCGATCCGTCGCGGACGGGCTGCCCGTCGCGCGGCCTCCTCGGAGACGCGCTGCCGGAAGATCAGCTTGATCGGCGTGCCGAGGAAGCCGTATTCGGCCCGGATCCGGTTCTCGAGGTAGCGCCGGTAGCTGAAGTGGATCAGCTCCGGATCGTTGACGAACACGACGAACGTTGGCGGACCGATCGCCACCTGGGTGGCGTACAGGATCTTCGGCTGCCGGTTGCGAACATGCGCAGGCGGGTGCGCACTGACCGCGTCCGTCACGAGGCGGTTCAGCTCGCCGGTTGGGATGCGACGGAAGCGCTCCTCGGCCACGCGGCGCGCCTCGTGCAGGATGCGCTCGACCCGCTGGCCGGTCTGGGCGGAAGCGAACACGATGTCGGCCCAGACGAGATAGGGTGCCTCGCGGCGGAGGGTCTTCAGCCACTCATCGGCGGTGTGCCCGTCCTTCTCGAGCGCGTCCCACTTGTTCATCACCAGCACGACCCCCTTGCCGGCCTCCAGGACATGACCGACGACGTGGGCATCCTGGGCCGTGTACCCCTCGGTAGCGTCGATCATGACGACCGCCACATCGGCCCGTTCGATCGCCTTCATGGCGCGCAGGACCGAGTAGCGCTCGATGCCGCGATCCACCGATCCGCGGCGGCGGATGCCGGCCGTATCGACCAGGATCATCGGCTCGCCGTCGACCATCACCGCCGAGTCGACGGGATCGCGGGTGGTGCCCGGGCTGTCGGAGACGATCATCCGTTCCTCGCCGAGCACGCGATTGATGAAGGTCGACTTGCCGGTATTGGGCCGGCCCACGATCGCGACTCGGGGAGGGCCCATCTCGGTCTCGGCCAGCTCCGCGAGATCTCCCTCCGCCAGGTCACGGTCGTCATAGACCGATGCCTCCGGCGTTGCCTCCCCCGGCTGCGGCGGCGGGAGCGCGTCCACGACCAAGTCGAGGAGGTCGCCCGTGCTGCGGCCATGCTGAGCGCTGACGGCAATCGTCGGCTCGAACCCCAGGGCGTAGAACTCGGCCCCCTCGTGCTCGCGGCGCGGGTTATCGGCCTTGTTGACGACCAGGATGGTGGGCTTGCCCGCGCGCCTCAGGCGGTCGGCCACCTCGTGGTCGAGCGGCGCGATGCCGGCGGCGGCATCCACCACGAAGAGGACCAGGTCCGACTCCTCGATCGCCACCCGGGCCTGGTCCTGAACCCGCTCCTCGATATGGCTCCCCGGCTCCAGCTCCAGCCCGCCGGTGTCCACGACCGTGAAGCGGCGCCCGTTCCACTCGCCGACGCCGTACACCCGGTCACGGGTTGTGCCGGGGATGTCCTCCACGATCGCGACGCGCTCCCCGACCAGGCGGTTGAAGAGGGTCGACTTGCCGACATTGGGGCGGCCGACGATGGCGACCACGGGAAGGGACATGTCCCGAGTGTACGGGTAGCATGGCCGGGATGCGGATTGGGATCGTTGGGACCCGCCTGGCCGGGGTCGATGGGGTCACCTTCGAGGCGGCCAAGTGGGAGACGGTGCTCCACGGCCTCGGACACGAGGTCTGGCTGTGTGCCGGCGAGCTGGATGCCCTGCGCTCGAACGCGCGACTCATCCCGGCCATGCACTTCGCGTACCCGGCGGCGGCGCGCGTCACCGCCGCGGCGTTCGACGCTGGCAGCGACCCGGCCTCGGTGCTCAGTGAGATCGAGCGGCTTGCCGGTCAGCTGCTGCCGCCGCTCGGCGACTGGCTCACCGCCTATCGCCTGGAGGCGCTCATCATCGAGAACGCCTGGGCCATCCCGATGCATCTCCCACTCGGCGTCGCGCTGCGCCGCCTGGTCGAGGAGACCGGGATCCCGACCATCGGCCACCACCATGACTACTGGTGGGAGCGAGATCGGTTCGCCGGATCGGTCGTGCCGCAGGTCCTCGAGACCGCCTTTCCACCCGACCTTCCCACCGTCCGCCACGTCAGCATCAACAGCCTGGCGGCGGCGGAGCTGCGGAAGCGGCGAGGGATCGACTCGCTCGTCGTCCCCAACGTCTTCGATTTCGATCAGCCGCTGTCACGCCACAACCGCCGGGTGCGCAACGCGATGCGCCGCGAGCTGGGGATGGGCGACTCCGGGCTGCTCGTGGTTCAGCCCACCCGCGTCGTGCCGCGCAAGGGGATCGAGC
>JBKKBV010000007.1:0-2556 GCA_046713375.1 Candidatus Limnocylindria bacterium | reverse complement strand
GGGGTCACCTTCGGTGGCGACGGCCCTGGCTCCCGTCCTCGGTTACGAGGAGGTGGCGAGCGTCGCCAAGCAGGCCCTCGCCGAGCGGAAGTCCATCCGGCAGGTCGTCATCGAGCGGGGCCACGTCGATTCCGGCAAGGTCAGCGTCGAAGACCTCGACCGTCTCCTCGACGTGATGCGGATGACCCATGTGAAGTAAATCCCGGCCGTTTCACAGGATCGGGGCGATGCTCATCGGTTGGCGGATGCCCTTCAGCTGCTCAATGCGGCTCGGACCCTGCGGGATACTGGAGTGGGTTGCAGCGAGCACGTCCGCACTTGCCAGGATCTCGTCGGCGCCGGCCAGTGCCGCGATGCGGGCGGCGATGTGCACCCCCCGTCCGGTGTAACCGGCACTGGTTCGACTCACCTCTGCGGAATGCAGGCCAATCCGCAGCGCCGGTGCGAAGCCGTGGTCCCGGCGATGGTCGCGCATCGTGCGTCGGATGTCCACCGCGCAGGCCACCGCGCGATCGGGGTCGTCAAACGCGATGAAAAATCCGTCCCCAGCCTGGTCCACGATCTCGCCGCCGCGCTCGATCACCAGGTGCCGGATGATCTGGTCGTGCCAGCGACCCAGGCTCTCCCACGCCTCGTCACCGATCGCCTCGATCAGGTCGGTCGAGCGCACCACGTCGGTGAACATGAAGACCTTAAGCGCCCTCGTGGGCGGCCGCGTGAGTTCGGGGCTGCCCGCGGCCCGATCTAGGATGGCCCGGGTGCGCTCAAGGTCCGGCTTCGCCTTCAATTGCTCGAACGTCGCGGCCGCCGAGCGCAGTTCCATGATGGCACCTTCGCTGCGGCCACTGGTCAATAAGGCCTCGCCCAGGCTGACCCGGGCGCGCGCAGTCTCGTATGGTGCGCTGAGCTCCTGCCACAGCCGTCGTTCGCGCCGGAATGCGTCCGCAGCGGCCGCGGCATTGCCCTGCACCAGGTCCACCTGGCCGCGCGCCCGTGCTGCGGCTGCCCGCAGCGCGTGGGTCCGGTAGGTGTCGGCCAACCCTTCCATCTCGGTGGCGGACGCGTCGGCGTTGCCCGGATCTGTCGCCAGGGCGACTTCGACCCTTGCGGGCAGGAGCCGCGCCCGACCGAGGGGGGTGATAGTCGGGTCCGATAGCGCCTCCATGAGGAGGTCGAGTGCGGCATCGGGCCTGCCCTGGGCCAGGCGGAGCATCGCCAGGCCGGGCTCTGGGTCGCGCCCCAGCTCGTGAGCCTCGTTAAACGCCGTCTCTGCAGCCCCAAAGTCACCCAGCCGAAGACGGATCTCACCGATCTGGTAGAAGCCCTCACCGGCATAGTCCAGGGCGAAGCCGCGCAACTCGTCGGTGGCGCGTCGGGCCTCCGACTCGGCGTGCTCCCAGTCGCCACTGAGCCGCAGGATCTCCGCGCGCCGGACACGGCACATGCCGGGGAAGCCGCTGATCTGCTGGCGGTCGCACCATCGTTTGGCTGCATCGGCGAAGTCGGCCGCGCGGCGATAGTCGGTGAGGTCTTCGCAGGCGACCGTGGCGTTGCAGTAGACCACGGCCGTGGCAATGGGCGATAGTTGATCACCGACCGCGGCGGCGATGGCCTCCTCCAGCAGGCCCATCCCCTCCTCGACCTGGCCCTGCGCGATCATCACTCGGCCCATGTCCTGCAGCGCCAGGGTGGTCAGGTCGCCATCTTGGTAACGCTGGCCGATCTCCAGGGTCCGCTGGGCGTGGCGCAGCGCCTCGTCCAGCGCGCCACGGTCCAAGGCGACATTCATCAGGGCGCGCTCGAGATACCCATGGTCGGCCGACTCGGGGAGGTCCTCGAGCAGGCGTTGAGCCCGTCGTAACCAGCCGGACGCAACGGAGTCCTGCAATCGGTGTCGGTAATCGCCGGAAAGGCTGACGGCGGTTGCTGCGGCGTTGCGCTGGTCGCCGGCCGCGGAATAGGCTACAAACGCCTGCTCCTGCGCCGAGATGCCCAACATCATGTCCCCGGACCACCAGGCGGCGCTCGCCAGGCTACTGAGGTCCTCAGGTCCGAGCTCTTCCTGTTTGGCTGCCGCGGCGAACAGGTCCAGCGCCTCGCTCCAGCGATGGCCCGCGATGGCGGCGCGCGCCTGCATCACCGTGTCGTTCGGCGTTGTCTCCGGCCTGATCGTGTTCACTGGATTGCTCGTGCCTCTTGTGGGTCCCCCGCGCAGGGACCGCGCTGACTGATCCTACAATGCATCTGCCGCAGCGCCTCAAGACATCACCAGGGAGATCCGCGTGACCATCGCCACCACCGCGTACAAGAACCTGATCGGCGGCCGATGGATTGACGCCAGGTCCGGCGCGACCTTCGACAGCGTCAGCCCGGCGAACCACGAAGACGTGATCGGCACCTTCCCTGCGTCAGGCGCGGCGGATGTTGATGCGGCGGTCGAAGCGGCCGAGGCCGCCTACCCTGCCTGGTCGCTGATGCCGGCGCCGAAGCGCGGCGAGATCCTGTTCAAGGTGGCGCGCATCCTGGCCGAGCACAAGGAAGAGCTGTCGCGGCTCA
>JBKKBV010000006.1:0-13477 GCA_046713375.1 Candidatus Limnocylindria bacterium | reverse complement strand
CCGGGAGTGAAGAGAGAAGGAGCCCACGCGATCATGGACGCCCCGGTGGCAGAAGCCGAGACCCAGACCCCGACCCAGCGCAATGGCGAGCGCGGACGCGCCGTCGATGCCGCCATCACGCAGATTGAGAAGCAGTTCGGGCGCGGGGCGATCATGCGCCTTGGCGACAAGGGCGCGAAGATGGCGGTGGAGGTCGTGCCGACCGGCTCCATCGCGCTCGACCTGGCCCTTGGCGTGGGCGGCGTCCCACGGGGCAGGATCACGGAGATCTTCGGGCCCGAGTCGAGCGGCAAGACGACCCTCTGCTACCACATCGCCGCCAACGCGCAGCGAGCCGGCGGGATCGTGGCCTTCATCGACGCCGAGCACGCGCTCGACCCGACCTATGCCAAGAACGTCGGGCTCAATGTCGACGAGCTGCTCGTCTCCCAGCCCGATACCGGCGAGCAGGCACTCGAGATAGCGGAGACCCTGATCCGCAGCAATGGAGTTGACGTCGTCATCATCGACTCGGTGGCGTCGCTCGTGCCACGCGCCGAGATCGAAGGCGAGATGGGGGACAGCTTCATGGGACTCCAGGCTCGGCTGATGAGCCAGGCGCTCCGCAAGCTGACGGGGGCCATCAATCGCAGCAATACCGCACTGATCTTCACGAACCAGTTGCGCGAGAAGATCGGCGTCATGTTCGGCAGTCCCGAGACCACGCCGGGTGGGCGCGCCCTCAAGTTCTACTGCTCCGTGCGCCTGGACATCCGCCGCATCGAGACCCTCAAGAACGGGACCGATGCGATCGGCTCCAGGACGCGCGTCAAGGTGGTCAAGAACAAGGTCGCAAGCCCCTTCCGGCTGGCCGAGTTCGACATCATGTACAACGAGGGAATCAGCCGCGAGGGTGGCCTGCTGGACGTCGGCATCGCCGCGGGCATCCTCTCCAGGACGGGGGCGTGGTTCAACTACGGCGACACCCGCCTGGGCCAGGGGCGTGAGAACTCCCGCGACTTCCTGAAGGCGCACCCCGAGCTCGCCGACCGGGTGGAGTCGGAGATCCGGGGCAAGGTGGCCACGATCGAAGTCGGCGTCGAGGGGATTCCCGAGGCGGAGTAGGGACCTCACCACCCGATGCCCGGACGCCGGCGGCGACGCATTCCCGATGCCGAGCGGCCCGCGCCCGACCCCGAGGCGGCGATGGAGATTGCCGTCCGATTCCTCGGGGCGCGTCCGCGCACTCGATGGGAGCTCGAGCGACGCCTTCGCCGGGCCGCCGCCAGCGATGATGTGATCGTCTCCACCCTGGACCGCCTGGCGGCGATGGGCTACGTGGACGACACCGCCTTCGCGCGCTGGTGGGCCGAGCAGCGCGACCGCCATGCGCCTCGCGGACGACGCATGATCGAGGCGGAGCTGCGCCAGCACGGTGTCCCCCGGGAGGTGCTCGAAGAGCTGCGCGGATCCGAGCTGGCCGAGCCGGCGCTCGAGGTCGGAGCTCTTCCGAGCAGCGAGGCCGAACGGGCGAAGGCGGCGCTTGAACGGCACCTCAGGGGTCGGGCTCTTCCATCAGACCCGAAGGCACTTCAGCGACTGGGCGCCTTCCTGATCCGTCGCGGTTTCGACCCGGAGACGGTGCGCGCAACCCTTCGCAGGGCCGCAGCCACCACCCCCATGGGGACTGCTGACCCAGATGGCATGCCGGACGACGATCCATAGTCGTCGCGCGGGTTCGGCCAGGGATTCTTCTTCGCCCGCCCGCTGCATGACGAATCGGCTCGGCGCGCTACCCTGCGCTCATGCGCTTCGCACTGATGACCGAGCCCCAGCAGGGGTTGACGTACGAAGAGGTCCTTGCCCTGGCGCGCACCGCCGAGGCTGCCGGGCTGGAGGCATTCTTCCGCTCCGATCACTACGGGTCCTTCGCAGGCCCGGCCGATGGGCCGACCACCGACGCGTGGGCCACCCTGGCCGGGCTCGCCCGCGACACCTCCACGATCCGTATCGGGTCACTCGTCTCGCCGATCACGTTCCGCATCCCCGGCAGCTTCGCCAAGCTCGTGGCCACCGTCGACGAGATGAGCGGCGGGCGCGTCGAAGTGGGGATCGGCGCCGGCTGGAACGAAGAGGAGCACCTGGAGCTCGGGATCCCGTTTCCGCCCCTGAAGGAACGCTATGACCGGCTGGAGGAGTCGCTGGCGATTCTGCACGGGCTCTGGACCGAGCCTGACGGCTGGGGCTACGACGGGCGGCACTGGCAGGTCCGAAACGCCCGGTTGCGACCCCGCCCAACGTTCTCGGGCCGGCGCCACCCGCACCTGATCCTCGGCGGTGATGGAGGTCCTCGGCTGTCTCGCCTGGTCGCCACGTGGGGCGACGAATTCAACCGGCAATCGGCAACGCCCGACCGGCTGCGTGAGGCCTACGCGAACATCGCTTCGGCCTGCGCCGACCTTGGACGCGATCCCGAGACAGTCGTGCGCTCGGCGATGGTCGGCGTGCTGGTGGCCGAGACGGAGAGCGACCTGCGAGAGCGCGTGCAGCAGCAGATCGCGATGCTGGGCGGCAATGGTGCCGATGCCGAGACGTGGCTCCGCGAGCGGACGGGCCGCTGGATCATCGGTACGCCGGATGCCGCGCGCCAGACGATCGAGGCGCTGCGAGCGGCGGGAGCACAGCGCATCATGCTCCAGGACTTCCTGCCCCGCGACCTCGAGATGGTGGCGCTGCTCGGTCGTGTCGCGGCCGGCTGACCCCCGAAGGTCGGCCGACGCCGCTTGCGCTACACTCGGCGGCAATAGTCGTCCGGACCGATCGAAGGCAGGGACGACGATCGTGATGAGCATTTGACACGCGCCGCCCGAGGCGGCGCGAGCGCCCATGGGGGCTCCACGAGCGGAGGAGCCGATGCCTGAAAGCACCGTCGTCGTGGCGGCCGCAGCCGCCCTCTTCGTTGGGATCGCAATTGGATACCTGTCCCGCCGCTTCCTGGCCGCGAACAGCGTCAAGCACGCGGAAGGCTATGCCGAGCGGCTGATGGCCGAGGCGCGGGCCAAGCAGAAGGAGATCGTCCTCGAGGGGAAGGACGACGCCCTGAAGGTGCAGCGCGGGGCGGAGGAGGAGGCGCGCGAGAAGCGCACCGACCTGCAGCGCCAGGAACGCCTCCTGCTCGATCGTGCCGAAGCGCTCGACCGCAAGGTCGAATCGCTCGAACGACGCGAAGTGGCGTTCGAGGAGCGGCAGCGCGACATCGACGCGGAGAAGGCGCGGCTGGCGGAGCTCCAGCAGCAGCAGGTTATCGAGCTGGAGCGGGTGAGCGGCCTGACCGCCTCGGAAGCCCGCCAGAGCCTCATCCAGCTCATCGTGGACGAGGCGCAGGCAGAGGCCCACCAGCACGTCCGCGAGATCGAGCGCCACGCAGTGGAGGAGGGCGAGGAGCACGCCCGTCGCGTTCTCACGACCGTCATGCAGCGCATCGCAGCCGACCACACCTCGGAGGCGACGGTGACGGTGGTGCCGCTGCCGTCGGAGGAGATGAAGGGTCGCATCATCGGCCGCGAGGGCCGCAACATCCGCGCCCTGGAACAGGCGACCGGGGTCGATCTGATCATCGATGACACACCCGAGGCGGTGGTCCTCTCCGGGTTCGACCCGGTCCGTCGCGAGGTGGCGCGCATGGCGCTCACCAAGCTGATCAGTGACGGGCGCATCCACCCCGGCCGGATCGAGGAGACGGTGGCCAAGTGCCGCGCCGAGATCGAGGTGGTGATGCGCCAGGCGGGCGAGCAGGCGGCTTACGACGCCGGCGTGCCGGGTCTGCATCCAGAGCTGATCAAGCTGCTCGGCCGGCTGAAGTACCGGACCAGCTACGGCCAGAACGTGCTGAACCACTGCGTTGAGACGGCACGCCTCAGCGGCCTGCTGGCGGCCGAGATCGGCGCCAACATTCCCGAGTCCAAGAAGGGTGGACTGCTGCACGACATCGGCAAGGCGATCGACCACGAGGTCGATGGGCCACACGCCCTGATCGGCGGCGACATCGCCAAGCGCTACGGGGTCAACCCCGTCGTCTGCAACTGCATCGCGGCACACCACCAGGAGGTCGAGCAGGAATCGACGGAGGCGACGGTGGTGCAGATCGCCGACGCCATCAGCGCGTCGCGGCCGGGGGCTCGCGGCGAGTCCCTCGACAACTACGTGAAGCGGCTCGACGACCTGCAGCAGATCGCGCTCGCCTTCCCCGGCGTTGAGCGCTGTTACGCCATCCAGGCCGGCCGCGAGATCAGGATCCTGGTGCGCCCCGAGGAGATGGACGACATGGCGTCCAGCCGCCTGGCCCGGGACGTGGTGAAGAAGATCGAGGAGCAACTCCAGTATCCCGGCCAGATCAAGGTGACCGTGATCCGCGAGACGCGCGCGGTCGACTACGCGCGATGACCGACCGCAGCGCGCTGCTGCGGTGCATGGTCATCGGCGACATCATCGGCAAGCCGGGGCGGCTGGCGGTCGTCGGCAGCCTCGCTGACCTGCGCAGCGAGCTCGATCTCGACTTGGTCATCGCCAACGGCGAGAACCTGGCGGCCGGCGCGGGATTGACGCAGAGCCTTGCTGAGGAACTCTTCGCCAATGGGGTGGACGTCATCACCAGCGGCAATCACATCTGGGACAAGCGCGAGATCTACGACTACCTTGACAGCGGGCGGCCGGTGCTGCGCCCGCTCAACTATCCCGATGACGCGCCCGGCAAGGGCTGGCTGCTGCACGCATTGCCCGACGGTGACCGGGTGGCGGTCGTGAACGTCATGGGCCGGGTCTTCATGAATCAGCTTGACTCGCCGTTCGCCGCTATGGACAGCCTGCTCGACGGGGCAGCGGAGCCGCTCCCGCCAGTCAGGATCGTCGATTTCCACTGCGAGATCACCAGCGAGAAGAACGCGATGGGCTGGTACCTCGATGGCCGGGTGACCGCCGTCCTCGGCACCCATACCCACGTGCCCACCGCCGACGCCCGCCTCCTGCCCAAGGGCACCGCCTATATCAGCGACGTCGGCATGACCGGCCCTCGGGACTCGGTGATCGGCTTCTCGCTCGAGACCGTGCTGCCCCGCTTCCTGACCCATCTTCCGACCCGCTTCGCTGTCGCCGACGGACCTGTCGCGTTCAACGCGGTGGTGATCGAGGCCGATCGGGGGACTGGTCACGCGAGGTCGATCACACAGCTGCAGCGACTCATCGAGGTCTGATTTGGGACCGATTGCGGCCATCGTCGGCCCAACCGGCTCAGGCAAGACGGAGCTGGCGCTGGCGCTGGCGGAACGATTCCCGATCGAGATCCTGGTTGCGGACTCGCGCCAGGTCTACCGCGGCATGGACATCGGTACGGCCAAGCCCGATGCGGCGGCACAGGCAGCTGTCCCGCATCACCTCATCGACCTGGTGGAGCCGGGCGAACCGTTCAGCGTTGCCGCGTGGGCCGCCGAGGCGCGGCGGCTGCTTCCCGAGGTGGAGACTCGAGGCCAGCTCCCGCTGGTCGTGGGTGGCAGCGGCCTCTACCTGGCCGCCCTGCTGGACGGGTACACCTTCGGGGCGGCGCCTCGTTTGGAGCACCGCGCCCGCTTGAACCAGGAGCTGGCCACGGTCGGGATCGGGGTGCTCGCAGACCGGCTGCGGGCGATCGATCCATCGAGCGCGGCGAGGACCGACCTGCGCAATCCTCGTCGGGTGGCTCGGGCCCTCGAACGCCTGGAGTCCGCCGCTGACGGCGGCACCACCCAGCCCGCTGCGCGGGGTGGGAAGGGGCCGATTCGGCTCATCGGCATCAGCAGGTCGACCGACGTCCTGAATCGACGCATCGATCAGCGCGCGCACTGGCTCTTCGAGCATGGACTGGTCGAGGAGGTGCGGAGCCTCCTCGAGGCCGGCCACGATCCGCGGCAGGCCCCGCTGACGGGCCATGGATATGGCGAGGCCGCCCGCTACCTGGCGGGGGAGTGGTCGCTCGAGGAGGCGGTGGCAGTCACCGCACGCCGCACGCGGCAATATGCCAAGCGCCAACGGACCTGGTTTCGGCGGGATCGCCGTATCGCCTGGCTCCAGGCCGGGGACGCCCCCGGGGACGACCCTGCATTGCTCGCGGCGGCGGAGCGGTTGCTTGGAGTGGTGCAGCCCTAGTTGGTCGCCCTACGCTGCGGGGGTCGCCAGGCCGATCTTGCGACGCCAGGCATCCAGATCGGCGTCCTCGGCACCTGGGGCGGGGCGCGTCTGGCGGTCGACGGCCCTCTTCAGTCGCGTCTCGCCCGCCCAGTCGGGGAGCGGCCCTGGCCGGCTGAACAGGTATCCCTGGGCGGCCGTGACCCCCAGCTCGGTGAGCTGCGCCACCTGCTCTTCGTGCTCGACCCCCTCGCCGATGACCAGCGCGCCGGTTCGGCTGGCGAAGGCCACGATCGACTCGACCACTGCGCTCGAGGGGGCGCTGGTCGAGCTGCGCTGGATCAGTCCGAGGTCGACCTTCACGACGTCGAAGCGAAGGTCGCTCAGGAGCCGCAGGCCCGAGTTGCCGGCCCCGAGGTCATCGGCCGCCAAGCGGATGCCCGCACTCCGGCACGTATCGAGCTTGTGGCGCACGCGCTCGAGGTCGGCGATGGGCTGGTGCTCGGTCAGCTCGATGATCAGTCGCTCGGGCGGGAAATCGTAGCGGGCCAGGATGTTGAGCATGAGGGGGGCGTTGAACTCGGGTGCCTCGATCGTGTGCGGCGACATGTTGACGCTGAGGAACAGCTCGTTGGGCATCCTCGCGGCGGCCGCCACGATGGCCTCGACGCAGGCGAGGTCGAGCGCCACCACGTGCCCGCTGACCTCCGCCGCCGCAAACAGGCTGGCTGGGTCTGCATACGGCGCCGGTGGCACCGGGCGGATGAGACCCTCGTAGCCAAGCGTCCCGCCGGAGCCGAGGTCGACGATCGGCTGAAAGACGGGACGCAACAGGTTCTGCTCGATCACCTCGGTGATGGCAGCCGAGGCGCCGGCGGAGGTGGCTCCGATCTCAGTCCCCGGATGGAAGATGAGAACCTCGGTGCGACCCGCGCGCTTGGCACCGTGCAGGGCGGTATCGGCCTGCGCATACAGCTCGGTACGGCTCGTGGCCGGATCCGGCAACGATGAGATCCCCGCCGAGAAGGAGAGGGGCTTGACCTCTGGATCGCGGACGTTGGGCTGCAGGGCCGAGACGAGGAGGCGCCGCGCCACGATGTGGGCTGCATCGGCATCGGTGTGCGGCAGGAGCAGGGCGAATTCGTCACCGCCGATCCTGAAGGGACGGTCCACCTTGCGCAGCACCGACCCTACCAGCCGGCCGAACGACGCAAGCGTCTGGTCGCCGGCCGCATGGCCGGCGCTGTCGTTGATCTGCTTGAATTCGTCGAGGTCGATCAGCACGAGCGAGACCGGGACGTCGTAGCGGGTCGCGTTCTCGATCTGGCTGTCGAGCTCCTCCTGGAAGGCGCGGTGGTTCCCCAGTCCGGTCAGCGGGTCGCGCAGCGCCTCGGCGACCGCCTCCTGGTAGCGGACCTGCAGGTCGGCGCGGGAGCGCGTCAAGGGGCGGATCAGCAGCGTCGCCAGGCCAAACGCCGAGAGGCAGCCGCCGATTGCGACGCTGAGCGCGGCGCGCAGCAGCGTGTCTGGCTGGGAGGCGGTGAGCAGCGATTCCGCGGCGATGCTCACGGCGGCACCGGCGGCGAGGGGGACCAGCATCCGCACCGCCATGCTCGCCGCGGTCGGGACGCCTCTCGTCGCGCCGCCCTCGGGCTGCACGCTCACATCGGTCACGAAGTCCTCCTGTGCCGGAGCAATCAAGGGATGTATCGCAGATGAATTCGCCACGCGCCGTAGCCAACAAGTACCCTCGGCCAGCTCTGGGCAGGCGGCCGTCAGCTGCGGCTCGGTTACCATGCGTCTCCGAGATGCCCGCACATGCGTCGTTGACCGACCTCACCGTCCCCCAGGAGCGCGCCTTCCTCATCGGCCTGGACGATCCCGGCGACGGCCGTTGGCCGATCGAGCGCAGCTTGGCCGAGCTCGCTGCCCTGGCCGAGACAGCCGGGGCGGTCGTGGTGGGGAGCGCCTCGCAGCGCCGGAAGCATCCTGATCCGACTTCGTATTTCGGCAGGGGTCGCGCCGCTGAGCTCGCTGACGAGCGAGCCGCGACCGGCTTCAACCTGCTGATCGTCGACGATGAGCTGGCGCCGAACCAGCAGCGCGCCCTCGAGAAGCTGCTCGACTGCAAGGTGCTCGACCGCTCCGCACTGATCATCGACATCTTCGCGCGGCACGCCACCACCCGCGAGGGCCGGCTCCAGGTCGAGCTGGCCGCGCTCGAGTACCACCTGCCGCGATTGACGCGGCTGTGGACACACCTGTCCCGTACGGGCGGCGGGATTGGAACCCGCGGTCCGGGGGAGAGTCAGCTCGAGACCGACCGACGGCTGATCCGGGACAAGATCCGCAAGGTCCGCGCCGAGCTCGAGGACGTGAAGCGGCAGCGGGCCACGGCTGCGCGCCAGCGCGAGCGGTCCGAGGTGGCAACGGTGGCCCTGGTCGGCTACACCAATGCCGGCAAGAGCACGCTTTTGAACCGATTGGCCACGGCGGACTTGTTCGTGGCGGACATGCTCTTCGCCACGCTCGACCCGACCAGCCGTCGCGTGACCCTGCCGTCCGGCCAGCGGATCGTGGTCACCGACACGGTCGGCTTCATCAACAAGCTGCCGCATGACCTCGTCGAGGCGTTCCGCGCCACCCTCGAGGAGGTGCTTCGCGCTGACCTGCTGATCGAGGTGGTCGACGCCTCCGATCCTGACTTTGTGGGACAGCAGGAGGCCGTAAAAGTGGTCCTGAATGAGCTGGGAGCGGGGGACAAGCCGCGCATCGTCGCCTTCAACAAGATCGATCGCCTGGCGCCCGGGCTTCGCGCCGCCTCCATGCCGGCAGGCGAGCGCGCCGTCTTCGTGAGCGCCGCCAGCGGCGAGGGGATCGACCCGCTGCTGGAGCGGGTCGCGGGGCTGCTGCGCGACCAGATGGTGGCGGTCGACGCGGTGGTGCCATGGTCCCGCGGGGAGCTGGTCGCACGTGCCAAGGTGGCGGGTGACGTCGCCGAGCGGTTCACCGACGATGGGGTTCGCCTCTCCGGGCACCTCCCCGACGCGATCGCCGCCGAGGTGCAGCGCGCGGCTCCCGACGCCCGGCGGGCGGCAGCCAACGGACGCCGATCGCGTCGCTGACGCCCCGATGGTCGACGTCACGGCCGCTGCGATCCGATCCGCTCATGCGCGCATCCCGAGCGCCTTTCGCGATTCACCACAGTTCATCTCCGAGCCGCTGAGCGAGGAGATCGGCGTCCCGGTGGTGGTCAAGCTGGAGACCGCCAACCCGATCGGGTCGTTCAAGGGGCGCGGGACGTGGCTGGCCATGTCAGAGCTGGTGACAGCCGGCAGGGGGGAGCGACAGGGGGTGGTGATCGCGTCGGCCGGGAACTTCGGGCAGGGCGTCGCGTACGCCGGTCGCGCAATGGGGGTACCGGTCATCGTCCTGGCAGCGACGGCGGCAGTTCCGAGCAAGGTGGCGGCCATGCGACGCCTGGGCGCCGATGTCCGCTTGGTGGGGGAGGACTTCGATGCCGCTCGTCTGACAGCCGCTGATTTCGCGACTGACAGCGGCTGGCACCTGCTGGTGGATGGCGACGATCCCTGGATCTCGATCGGGGCGGGCACCATCGCGCTCGAGCTCACCGATGCAGTGGTGCGTGGCGAACTGCCGGCGCTCGATCGGTTCTACGTCCCAGTTGGCAACGGAGCCCTGATCGCAGGGGTGGGAACCTGGTTGCGATCGACCGCGGCGGCCACGCAGGTCATCGGCGTGCAGGCTGCCGGGGCACCGTCGATGACGCTGTCATGGCGTGAACGCCGTCCAATCGAGACGCCGAGGGCCGACACGATTGCGGATGGGATTGCCGCGCGGGTGCCCGTGCTCGCGGCGCTGGAGCTGATGATCGCGGTGGTCGACGAGATGCTGCTGGTCGACGAGGATCAGATCGTGGAAGCGACGCGTGAGATGTCTTCCGCCCTGCAGACCACGGTCGAGCCCGCAGCCGGGGCTGCCTGGGCAGCCGTCCGCGCGGCTGAGACGCCCACCGGAGCGATCGGCGTGCTTGTCACCGGAGGAAACGTGGCCCCCAGTGGCTCGCCCGATGGCGGATGAGCCTAGACGCGGTGCCCGAGGATCGTCGAAGTTGAGGGAACCTCGCGGTGTGGCCGCGCGACGGCCTTCTGGACCAGCGCCTGGATCGCCAGACCAACTCCCAGGAAGAGCGAGCTGCCGATGACGAGCAGGCCGTATCCTGCCGCCAGCTGACCGATCTCGCTTCCTGCGGCCGCTCCGCCGAAGACCATCAGGACGCCGGCGCCGAAGCTACCCGACATCAGGACCCAGAGCGATGAATGTTTCATGTCCGCACACTACGGCTGCGTCGCGCCACGCTGTATCCACCGACCGGCGGAGAAATCGCATCCATTGGTCCTATCACTAGGCTTCCGCAAAGAGATGTTATGTGACCTTACTCAATGGAAATGGCTGACAGGAGGTCTCGTGTGCAGACCATCGGGATGGAACAAGCGCGCCGACGCCTATCAGATCGCGGAGCCGTTCGTGTTCGGCGGCGACTCGATTGTCAGCGAGGGGCCCTAGGAGCTCGCTGCGGTTCGGCTTGGACCGCCAGCGTCACCGCGGCCGCGAGTACGGCCACGGACAAGGCCACTGCGTCCGCCGCGGTGAGCGAGGCATCGCTGGCGAAATACTGGGTTGCGGCAGCCGGGATCGCCTTGAGGAGCGGCGGCACGACGATCCAGCCAATCACCAGCGCCGTCGGCGCAACGGCGCTCGCCAGCTTAAGGGCGCGGACGACCACCGCGGTCAGCAGCCCCAGGAAGGCCGCCAGCAGCAGGATCAGGATCACGGCTGGTTGATCCCTGGCCCCGGATGCCTCGACCAGCCGCACCAGCGCCGCCTGCAGGATCGCCACGCCAAGAGCCAGCAGCGCGCCCAGGAAGATGGAACGTGACCCGCTCATCGGTCGGAGAGGCTGCGCGACTGGGTCAGCACGCCCGCCTCGAGCGCCGCCTTGAGTCCCTGGGCGACCTGGTACGACTTGCCCGCCCCCATCACCAGCACCGCGTCGCCCGGGCTGAGGTGCTGGGCCACGTACGCGGTCGCCGCATCGACGTCGCCGCCGGCCATGGTCGACACGGCCGAGGTCCGCTCGATGGCGTCGGCCAGCGCCTCCGCCGATGTGGCGCGCAGCGACGCGTCGGTGTCGCGCGAGGCGAAGATGTCGACGATGACGACCTCGTCCGCATCGGTGAATGCATGCGCGAACTCATCCAGGAATAGTGCCGTGCGGGAGTACATGTGGGGCTCGAAGACCGCCCACAGCCGCCGGTCGCCGACCTTCTGGCGCATGGCGGCCAGCGTGGCGCGCACCTCCGTCGGATGGTGCCCGTAGTCGTCGTAGACGATCACGCCGGCAGTATCCGCGATCAGCTCCATGCGTCGTCCGGCTCCGCGGAACGTGCGGAGGCCCTCCGCCAGCACGTCGGGCGGAACGCCCAGCTCTCGCGCCATGGCCAGGGCGGCGGTCGCATTCAGGACGTTGTGCTCCCCCGCCAGTGGCGAATAGAACGCGTGTTCGAATACTGTGAAGGTCACTCCCCCGCCTGCGTACGCCACGTTCTGCGCCTCGACGCCCCCGCCAGGCCCATACCGCACGATGCGGCCTTCCCAGCCTCCGAGGCGCTCCAGGAGGGCCTGGGAGCCACTGTCCGATGCCGTCGTCAGCAGCAGGCGGCCGCCGAGGCGCTGATCCTCACCCATCCCCCGGACGAAGCGCTCCATCGAGGCCAGCACCGCCTCGCGGTCCGCGAAGAAATCAGGGTGATCCATCTCAACGTTGGTCACGATCGCGCCGGCCGGGTGGTAGCTGAGGAAGTTGTCGCCAAATTCGTCGGCCTCGACCAGGAACGGTGCTCCGGCGCCGGCCCGCACGGTGGCACCCCACCCTGGGATGAATGCGCCGACCTCGACCGTCGGGTCCATCCCGGCGACCTCGAGCAGGTGGCCCAGCAGGGCCGTGGTGGTCGACTTGCCGTGCGTGCCGGTCACGGCCAGGCCGATCCGGCCCTCAGCGGCCATCAGCTCTCCCAGCATCGCCTGCCACGTGACGATTGGGAGGCCCGCGGCGCGCGCCGCGACCAGCTCAGGCAGATCGGGATTCGCGCGCAGGGCGGGCGTGATGGCGACTCGCTCCACACCGGCCAGGTGGGATGCATCATGGCCGCTGATGACCGGGATGCCGGCAGCTTCGAGGGGTGGTGTATACGGCGAGGGGGTGTCGGCATCGCAGCCATCGATCCGGGCCCCGGCGTGATGCAGCAGCAGCGCCACCCCGGCCGCCCCTGAACCGGCGATGCCGATGAGATGGATCCGCTCGCCGGCGCGCATCAGCCTGCCGCCGAGACCTCGTCGAGCGCCAGCTCCAGGGACGCCATGGCGGCGGCGGTCTGGTTGCCATCGCGATCGTGGTCGAAGACGTGATGCTCGACGCGGGTCGGGCGGCCACGCCGGACCACGCCCAGGTAATGCGTCCCGACTGGCTTGCGGTCGCTGCCTCCGTCCGGGCCGGCGATGCCGGTCACGCTGATCCCCAACTCGGTGTTGAAGCGATGCGCGGCACCCTCCGCCATCGAGGCAGCTACCTCCTGGGAGACCGCCCCATGCGCCTCGATCAGCTCATGCGGGACGCCCAGCGCGAGCTCCTTGGCGACGTTCGAGTACGAGATCACGCCGCCGACGTAGTAGTCGCTGGCGCCCGGGGTCCTGGTGATGGCATGCCCGATCAGGCCACCGGTCGACGACTCGGCGGTTGCCAGGCGCCATTGCCGGGCGCGCAGGGCGGCCCCCAGCTCGGCGCCCAGGCGAGCCAGCTCCGCGTCGCTGGGCGGGCTCACCGGTAGTTGATGAACTGCAGCGCCACGGCGTACTCGAGGCTGCGCAGGTGGGTGATCACACCCTGCAGCTCGTCCTTGCTCTTGCCCGACACGCGCACCGCGTCGCCCTGGATGGCGGGCTTCACCTTCGGGAATTGCTCGCGCACCATCTTCGCGATCTCCTTGGCCTGCTCCGAGGTGAGGCCCCGATGCAGCCCGATCCGCTGCCGCACCGTGCTACCGGCTGCCGGCTCGAGCTTGCCCCAGTCGAAGACCTTGAGCGAAAGCCCGCGACGCACTGCCTTGGTCTCGAGCAGGTCCTTGACCGAGCTTGCCCGGAACTCGTCGTCCGCGTGCAGCGTGATCTCGTCCTTGCCAAGCTCCAGCGACACCTTCGCACCCTTGAAGTCGTAGCGCGTCGCCACCTCGCGGCGCACCTGGTCAAGCGCATTCACCAGCTC
>JBKKBV010000005.1:0-10096 GCA_046713375.1 Candidatus Limnocylindria bacterium | reverse complement strand
CGATGACGGTTCACCCGACGGCACGGGACAGATCGCAGACGATCTCGCCCGTACATTCCACCCACGCGTCGGCGTGCTCCATCGGTCATCCAAGGCCGGACGCGGCGGCGCGGTGATGGCCGGATTTCGTCACGCGCTGCCTGATCTGCGATACGACTGGTTCTGCGAGATGGATGCGGATCTATCTCACCAGCCCGAGGAGCTGCCCGCCTTCTTCGCCGCCTCGGCGGGCGCCGATATGGTCGTCGGCTCTCGCTACATCCCTGGAGGTCGCATCGAAGGTTGGTCATCGCGCCGCAGGGTCTGGAGCCGTATTTCGAACCGGATCATCCGTACGGTACTCGGCGTGCGCATGACAGACTTCACCAACGGCTATCGTTTCTACAGTCGCCGTGTGGTGGAGTTGCTGGCCGGCGCTCGCCTTCGCGAGACGGGCTACATCACCCTGTCTGAGTGGGCTTTCACCATCCATCGGGCGGATTTTCCCTTGCTGGAGGTCCCCACCTTGTTCATCAACCGTCGGTTCGGCAAGTCGAACATGTCGGCATCTGAGGCAATCGGCGCGGTACGCGCCTTGCTGCGGATGAGGTTTTGGCCGGCAGGCAGGCGCGCGTGACGATGCCCCGAGCGCTGATCACGGGCATTACCGGGCAAGATGGGTCCTACCTCGCCGAGTTCCTTCTCGAGCGTGGATACGAAGTCTTCGGCCTGGTCCGCAGCACAAGCATGGGCACCTTCGAGCGAATCGGGCACATCCTTGGTCAGGTGCATCTGCTCGAGGGAGACATGCTTGATGACGGCTCGTTGGTCCGAGCCCTCAAGACCGCCCGCCCGAACGAGGTGTATAACCTTGCGGCTCACAGCTTCGTTCAGCGGTCGTTTGGGCAGCCAGTCTTCACTGCGGATGTGACAGGCCTCGGGGTGGCACGGATGCTGGAGGCCATCCGGGAGATCGATCCGACCATCCGCTTCTATCAGGCCTCCAGCTCCGAGATGTTCGGCAACACCAATGAGTCGCCACAGAACGAGAGCACGCTGCTTGTGCCGGCCAGCCCATACGCCGTGGCCAAGGTCTTCGGTCATCTGCTGACCCAGAACTATCGTCGGGCGTACGGCCTCTTCGCGTGCTCGGGCATCCTGTTCAACCACGAGTCGCCTCGCCGCGGGATGCAGTTTGTGACCCGCAAGGTGACCGATGGCGCCGCTCGCATCTCTCTCGGCATGGCCGACACGCTCGAGCTTGGCAATCTCGACGCACGCCGGGACTGGGGGTACGCCGGCGACTACGTTCAGGCGATGTGGATGATGCTGCAGCAGGATGAGCCCGATGACTTCGTGATTGCGAGCGGAAAAAACCACTCGGTCAGGTCCCTCTGCGAACTCGCATTCGGCCTGGTTGGTCTCGATTACCGCGACCACGTCGTGGTGGACAAGGCCAATCTCCGTCCGAGCGATGTCGCCGACCTTCTTGGCGATTCATCAAAGGCACGATCGGTTCTCGGATGGCAACCCACCGTGGACTTCGAAGCGCTGATTCGGATGATGGTCGACGCCGATGTCGCCCGGCTTCGCGCACATCCAGCTGCCGAGGGTTCGATGTAACGAACGTAGTTCGCGTTAGAACCTCGACTCCTATGTGGACTGTTGCGATGTTCGCGAAATCGTGAGCGCATACAGACAATCGGGCACTCATATTCACACCCTACGGAAGGTTTAGATCCGGCTCGACCACGTCGATTCGCGGTTGGCTGAACGGCCCGCCGAGGGGGTAGTCGAGGATCGGGAGCTGCATCCCGGCCAGCTTCAGGCCACCGCCGATGATCGCCAGGAGCAGCAGGAAGGCGAAGAGGAGGCGCATCTGCCTAGGGTAGCCCGCCGGCGCAAGCCCGCAGGATCACGGCGGATCCCGATCCGGGTCCGGGACCTCGGTCAGCTCTAGGAGATCCCGCGTGTCTGGTGACACGAAGTAGCGGTCCTGCGAGTGGGCGAAGTCGATACCAACGTATCGGTTCAGCAGGATCGGGAAGTAGTTGACCGGCGTGGGCGAGCCATCAAGCAGGCCGGGCGCCCCCGGTGTGGAGGCCGCCAGGAAGTTGGCGAAGCGCGCTGGGTATCGGTCTCGTCGTAGCAGTACCCGTGGTCGGAGAAGATCACGATGACAGGTTCCGGCCGCTCTGGCGCCGCGGCAGGTGATTCCGCGATGGCGCCGATGACACTCAGCAGCCGCTCATTCAGGTGGGTCAGCTCGTCGCTGTAGGCGTCACGCAGCTGGGTCTCGTTGAGCCCGAATCCGGCAACCGAAAAGGGTTCGAACCGTCGAGCATCGAGGTGCCGGGTGCGGCCGTCGGCATTCACCACCAGGGGCAAAATGTGGGGCAGGGATGTGCACCCAGGCGAAGGTGGGAGTCGAGCGCGAATCGGCTGCCACGGCGAGCTTCTCCAGGTCGTCCAAACCGCGAGGGATGCGGTCGTGCCAGGGCTCGACGTAGATGCCGGGCACGAAGGTTTTGACCACGTCCAGCAGCCAGGTGCGTCCCAGCACGATGCGCTCGAGATCGTTCATCTCGCCATGGTCCAGGACCTCGTCCCCTACGGTGCGCAGGGAGACGTGCTCGTAGCCGGCGAGGTTGACGACGATCCGGTAGCCCGCGGCTCGCAGTGCTCGCCAGACAGGCCCGCCCGTCGTCGCTTCGCGCAGCGCAGTCACCTGCTGTCCCGGGGCGGCCAGCCGGTTCAGGACCGATGTCACCGGCGCGCGCAGCAGCGCGCCTCCCCGCGTCGCCCGCACGATCAGGAAGGCGGGCACGGCCAGCGCCGCGAAGAGCAGCCCGCCGAGCACGCCGCGGGCCGCGTCGATCCCGAACGAGCCGCTGACCCACTCCCACAGCGCGTCGAGCGGTCGCAGGCTGACGCTGGCCAGAAGGATCGCGGTCGCGATCAGGCCTCCCAGCATCCGCTCCCTAGCAGCGGCCCACGCGATGAGCGTCAGCACAACCGCGAATCCGATCGCCACTGCCAGGGACCGTCCGAATCCCGCCGGCTCAACGTGGTTCGCCAGGGCGATGTCAAGGACCCACGCCGCCGCGAGGAGCGGCGGATGCAGGATCCAGCGCGGTGGGACCGCGGGGACGGGCGGCGACGAGGGGGCGGTCATCGGCGCTAGGGTAGACGGCGGATGGAGCCGAAACCGTCACGTCCTCGCGTCCTGGTGCCTACGCTCATCGCGTTCCTCGCGGGCGCGCTGCTCATTGTGGTACCGCGCCTCGGTTCGGCGCCGATCATCCCCCTCCCGAGCCTCGAGCCCGAGGCGACCACGCTCCTGGCGGTGGGAGACATCGGTTCGTGTGACGGAATCGCCGATGAGGCGGTGGCCAGCCTGGCGTCAGCCCTGCCCGGGACGATCGCGGTCCTGGGGGACATCGCCTACCCGGACGGCTCGGCGGAGAACTTCGCGAGCTGCTTCGACCCCGCCTGGGGACCGATGCGCGAGCGCATGCGCCCGGCTCCCGGCAACCACGAATACCAGACGACCGATGCCTCGGGCTACTTCTCCTATTTCGGTGCCCTGGCCGGCACGCCCGGCGAGGGCTGGTACTCCTATGACCTCGGCGCGTGGCACTTGATCGTGCTGAACTCGAACTGCGCCTTCGTGGGGTGCGAGGAAGGCTCGGCGCAGCACGACTGGCTGGTTGCCGACCTGCTCGCCAACCCCGAGACCTGCACGCTCACCTACTGGCACCACCCGCGCTTCTCGTCCGGACGCCACGGTGACGACCCCCAGACCGATGCGTTGTGGCACGCCCTCGCCGATGCCGGCGCCGACCTGGTGCTGGGCGGGCATGACCACAGCTACGAGCGGATCGGCCCGATCGACAGCATGCGCTCCTTCGTCGTCGGAACCGGCGGCCGCAGCCTGTACGAGTTCCCGAGGCCCGCCCTGGCCCGTACCGAGCGGCGCGTCAACGACTCGTATGGCTTGCTGATGCTCACGCTTCGCGACGGCGAGTTCTCGTGGCAGTTCGTGCCCGCCGCCGGCAGCACGCTCCGGGACTCGGGGACGGCCCCCTGCCACTGAGGCCATTCGTCCATCTCCGCCGCTGCCCAGATGTCGGGCAGTCCAGAGCCTCCCAACCCGCTTTGACGATCAAAGTACCCGCACCTAGGATCGGGGCATGAGTACCATCTCCGCCCGCCGAGATCCGGACCACGAGGGCGCCATCGCCTCCGCGCCGTACCGCCGCCATCGGCGCATCCATCGGTCCCGCAGCCACCCACGTCCGCGCGTGCTCCAGCTGTTGGCCACCGGCGGCACCGGTGGGGCGCAGGAGAGCTACACCGGGCTGCTGCTGCGTCTCGACCGCTCCGCCTACGAGGTCCGAGCGCTCTCGCTGTCAAGCGGATCGGCTGTGCAGCGCCTGCGTCGCCTGGGCCTGGAGGTGCAGGTCATCGATGAGGCCGATGACGAGGCTGCCGTGCGGGAGCTGACGGCCTACCTGGCCCGCAACGAGATCGACCTGCTGCATGCGCACATGTACCGCGCCGAGGTGATCGGGGCGCGGGCGGCCGTGGCCGCCGGCACCGCCGTGGTGATGGGCACCGTCCACTCGTCGCGCGTACGCTCCGCGGAGGATGTTGCGACGATCGCCGCACTCACGCCGGTCATGGATCGGTTGATCGTGCCCTCCGCCTCCATCCTGGAGAAGGTCCGCGCCGAGGGTCGTGGCGGCGCCTCGTTCAGCGTCGTCCCCAATGGGGTCGACCTGGCCCGATTCGACCTGCCAGTCGCGGCCTGCGCGCTACGTCGCGAATACGGAATCCCCGTGAGCGCGCCGCTGCTCGGCGTCGTCGCCCGCCTCGAGCCGGAGAAGGGGCACCGATACCTGATCGATTCGATGCCTGCCATCCTGCGCGGCGCGCCGGAGACCTGGCTGGTGATCGTTGGCGGGGGCTCGCAGGAGGGAGAGCTGCGGGCGCGTGCCGCCTCGTTGCCGCGCCCCGTGGCCGATCGGATCGTCTTCACCGGTCGGCGCGAGGACGTCGCCGCCGTCACCAGCGAGATCGACGTGGCGGTGCTCCCCTCACTCCGCGAGGCGCAGGGGATCTCGATCCTGGAGGCCATGGCCCGCCGCAAGCCGGTGGTGGCGTCCGCGGTGGGCGGCATCCTCGAGGTGCTGACCAACGGGCTCGACGGCCTCCTCGTTCCACCGGCCGATCCCGCCGCCCTGGCCGAGGCCTGCATCCGCCTCGCCTGCTCGCCCCAGCTCCGAACCCGGATGGGTGAGGCCGGCCGCGCCACGGTCGAGGCGCGCTTCAGCCTCGACGCGATGGTCCGCCATATCGAGGCGATCTATGACGAGGAGCTCGTCCGCGCCGGCGCCCTTCCGCCCGAGCGAGCCCCGGCCCGAACCGGCGGCGCACAGCCGCTCGGCCGGGCCCCGCTGGAGATTCCGCCGCTCTAGACCGGTCTGGCGAGGCGATGCTCGCTCAGGCTGCGAGCGCGGCGTCCAGCTTGGTGAACGCCTCGAGCCAGCCCTCCTCAGTCGGGGACACCAGATGCTCCGGGAGCCACTGGCGGATCTCGAGTCGCGTCCGTCCGTCGACCTCGTCGTGGAACTCGACTTGCATTCTCGTCTCGAACGGCTCGAAGCCCGCCGGCAGCTGGCCAGTGACGTGCATGATGCCATCGAGCAGCTCGCCGTCGACGACCTGCCCAAGGTCGACGTGGATGCGGACCCGAATGCTGGGATCGGCTGCAACGACCTCCGTCCAACGCTGGTGGCCGCCGGGGCGCACGTCGAACTCGATCTCGTCGCGGGGCAGTGAGTTGCCGATCGGGCCCCACCACGTCGCGAAGTGGTCGGGGTCCGTGAACGCCTGGTAGACGACCGCGCGAGGCGCGTCGAAGATGCGCGTAAGGGTGAGCTGTGGGGTCGTCGCAGTCGTCATGGCCTACCTCTCGTGGTATTGGTCTTGGACTTGGTCTGGGATGCCGGCTGCTCTGAGGCGAGTCGAGCGAGGTGGTCGTCGAGCCGGCCGAAGCGCTCTGCCCAGATCTGCTCGTAGCGAGTGAGCCATGTCGCCGCGCTGGCGAGCGACGTCGGGGAGAGTTGCGCGTGCCGCCACCTGCCTTCCTGGCTTCGGGTGATGAGCGATGCGTGCTCGAGCACCTTGAGGTGTCGTGAGATCGCCGGGAGGCTGATGGAGAAGGGGGCCGCGAGTTCCGTGACCGTCGCCTCACCGACGGCGAGTCGCTCGACGATGCCCCGGCGGGTGGCGTCCGCGAGCGCTCCGAAGAGCAGGTCGAGGTCCTCGCTCTTCCGTTCCGCCATGATACTTAACATGATGGTTAAGTATAGCGACGGAACGCTCCAATGCAAGCCCGGAATGTAGCTATTCGGCGGTGCGCTGCTCGCCCACACTGCTGGTGGCGTCCACGCAATCCGAAGGCTGCCGTTGGTCAGGCGCTCGTTACTCCCCGAAGCCGTGGTCGCCGATCAACGGCACGAAGACCACCGGATCCCTGCCGGATCGAACGTACTCGTCGCCACGCCGTTCAATCACGGTGAGCTCCTGGTGCACCCGCGACCCGACCGGCATCACCAGCTTCCCGCCATCCGGCGAGAGCTGGTCGAGCAACGGCTGGGGGACCGATGGACCGGCGGCGGTCACGATCACCGCGTCGTATGGCGCTCCCGCCGGCCAGCCATGGGTGCCGTCGCCCACGACCAGGCGCACGCTCTCGTACCCCGCGTCTGCCAGCCGTCGCCCCGCCGATTCGGACAGTTCCGCGTGGCGCTCCACGCTGACGACCTCGGCGCCCAACTCGGCCAGGATGGCGGCCTGGTAGCCGCTCCCCGTACCGATCTCAAGCACCCGGGCGCCCTGCCAGCCGCGTGCCGGCTGCGCGGCGTCGGTCATCAGCGCCACGATGTACGGCTGCGAGATCGTCTGTCCCGCGGCGAGTGGCAGGGCCTCATCGGCATACGGGCTGCCCACCTCAACAAACAGGTGGCGAGACACAGTGGCAAAGGCGCGCAGGAGCTCCGGATTCCTCAGGCCTCGCGACGCGATCTGGTCATGCACCATGCGGCGCCGCGCCGCCTCGAGCTCCTCGGGGCCGGCATGGACGCTGGTGCGCGACGCGAGCACCCCTCGGCGGCTGCGGGAACGGAGGCGGAGCCAGTTCATCGGTTCAGGCAGGAAACACGACAGCCGCGTCGTGTCGACGCGGCTGCGCGGGTTTGTGACGGCGGCGGATTACGCCTGGGCAGGGGTCGCAGCCCGGTTGCGGGTGCGCCCGTTCCCGGTCTTTGCGGTCGTGGGCTCGTCCTCGTCCAGCTGAGCAGCGCCAGAGTCGAAGGCGCCCAGCGTGGCGGCGTCGAGCAGGTCGTTCAGGAGCCGATCGGCCCGTTCGCGGACCAGGCGCCGTGTCTCAAGGCCGGAGCGAGGAGCGAGCAGCACCCCGACCGCCAGCCCCATGAAGAAGAAGCGGATCGCGATGCGTACGCGGCTGAACATGGACACAAGTCCTCGTGAGGGTCGGAATGGAGGTGCCAAGGATATCACCGTACACTCAGGCGGTTCGATTCGCTCGAGGGAGGACCCCCCGATGCCCACGGCACCACGCGCCCCCGCCACCGACAAACGCGCTCTTCTGAGGATTCAGGCCGACCTGCGCCGGCTGAACATCATCAAGACGAACCAGAGCAAGCTGGTCGTGCAGATCCAGGAGCTCGTCGCGCGGTACAACAAGTCCGAAACCCTGGCCATCAGCGTGCAGAAGAACGTCGATGACGCCCTGGCCGGAATGGTCAAAAAGCTCGGCTGAGCGCCGGCGCCTTGAACTGAGCTTACGTCTCGGCCCGAGTGGGTGCCGCTCAGGCCAGCAGACGGGCCAGGATCGCCACTCCGTACCCGGCCAACAGGAGCATACCGACGTAAGCGTGGATCTTGATGTTCGTCCCCATGATCGGCATCAGAGCGTAGGGTTGCGAGTAGAACTGCCTGAGTCCCCCGTAGACGCGCCAGACGAGCGGCGCCGCGAGCAGAGCGAGCAACGTTGCCACCGGCAACAATCCGATCGCAACGCCACCGACCACCACCGCAAACGCCAGGACGGCGGCAGCGAGGTAGATCCCTGTCACCACGCGCGGCGCGAACCGCACCGGAAGCGTCCGCTTGCCGGCGGCTGCATCGCCGACCCGATCCGGGATCTCGTTCACGTACAGGATCAGGGCCACCAGGATCGCGACCGGCACGGATGCGACGGCGGCCTCCCAGCTCAGGGATCCTGTCTGCACGACGTACGCGCCCAGTAACATGATCGGCCCAAAGCCGATCGCCACCGCGATCTCACCGAGTCCCCGATAGACCAGCTTGAGCGGCGGAGCGGTGTAGGCGAGTCCCAGCGCGATGCCCACCAGACCGATCCCCAACAAGATCGCCGAGTTGGTCGCCCAGACCAGCACGAGGCCGATCGCGGCGGCACCGCCAAAGAGCGCGGCCGCCAGGGCGATGAGCTGTCGGAGCGTCAGGAGGTCGTAGATCAGGACCCGCGAGCCGCCGCTGAAGGGAGTGGGGTTCACGTTCGCCTCATCGGCGCCGGAGAGGGTGTCGAAAATGTCGTTGCTGACGTTGATGGCCAGGTGCGCCAGCGCTGCCCCCACGACGGTGAGGAGCGCGAGCCACCCGTTGAACGCGCCACCACGGGCAGCCACGGCAATCCCCAGCAGCACCGGCACCGCCGTGGCCGAGAGGAAGGGAAGCCGTGTGGTTCGCAGGAAGAGCCAGCCGAGGGAGAGCCGCGGCCGGATGGTGCGGCCCTTCTCCTCGGAGAGCTGCGCCAGGTAGCGGCGAGACTGGGGCACGGAGCGCTCGGAGTACTCAAAGAACGGGATCTCGCTCTCGTCCCAGCCCCAGACACGGGTCGGGCTGAACGTGACCGATCCATCCGGCCCGGCGCCGGCAGAGCCCCACAGCTGCAGGTAGCGGCGCTCGTCATAGCCCTGCCCCGGCGTCGGGCGGATGTGGCTGCCGAGCACGTTGACCGGGCGATCGGCCGGGATGACTGCCTCGTCACCGGCAGGCGCCTGCAGCACCACCACGCCACGCTCGAAGTCGACCGAGAAGTCGGTGGCGACACTCATGGGGAAGCCATCGAGGTCCACCCACGAGACCACCACGAACGGGTACCCGGCCAGCTTCTCGAGGTCGTTCTTCTCGACTGGAGGCATCAGGCAGCCTCGTGTCGGGGCGCGTTGGTCACGACCGGCGGGTGGCTCGTATCACCGTCGGGCCAGTACAGGCACTGTTCCGGGGTGATCTCGATCACCGCGCGTTCGAAGAAGAGAGGCAGCGCCACCCGCATCTTCAGAAAGGAGTCGATCACCGGCTCCTTCTTCCGCCACAGGTCGAGGACCAATCGCTCCCACTCACTATGGGGATCGTCCTCGATGATGCGGGCAATGCCCTTGATCGTGGCGCGGTCGGTCAGGCCGCGCATGGCGACCGGATCGGTGAGCGCGACCGAGACATGCGGGTCCCGCTTGATGTGTTCCAGCTTGCGGCTGAACAGGGTGCTGGAGTGCATCAGGATCCGTTCGCCGTCGTAGAGCGGGATCAGCGGATGCGTGATCGGTCTGCCCCCCGGGCCGATGACGGTGAGCTCGCCCACGAGGGCCTCACCGAGTAGCCGCTCGACTGGCTCGGGCAACCATGCCATGCGCCTGCCTCCTTTGCTCATTCATTCTGCAACAACTCCTCGGCACGTTTCACGTGCGGGGCCGCGGCGAGCGACCGGTAGGTGGCGATCGCCTCCTGCAGCAGCCGCTGCCGCTCCGGCTCGTCGCTCACCACTGCCAGCGCCTCCTGCGTCCGGGCCGCCTCGAAGACATGTGGGAAGCGCTGGAAGGCGGCGAGGGCGCGCAAGAGCGATTCATGGGCACCGGACCTGTCGCCGCCCGCGGCAAACGCCTGGCCCGATGCCCGGTCGGCGAGTGCGTTCAGCAGCGGGTCAGCGTGGCGGTTTTGCGTGATCCTTTCGAGCAGCGCTTGAAGCTCCTGCCAGGCACCTCGCTCGACGAGGGCTGCGATCATG
>JBKKBV010000004.1:0-4562 GCA_046713375.1 Candidatus Limnocylindria bacterium | reverse complement strand
CCTGCTCGAGCAGCACCCGCGGCTCACCGGCGTGGGGAGCAAGGCGCTCTGCATGCAGCGCGAGACGCTCGAGATCTGGGCGCGGCTGGGGATCGGCGAGCAGGTCGCCAGCCGGGGTGTGCAATGGGACCTCGGACGAACCTATTTCCGCGGGCGCGAGCTCTTCCAGGTGCGACTCACCAGCTCGAATCGAGATCACTTTCCTCCGTTCGTGAACATCAACCAGACCGAGGTCGAGCAGATGCTGGTGACCCGCATCTCCGAGCTCTCCGAGATCGACCTGCGATGGAGCCATCGCCTGGTCGGGATTACGCAGGACGCCGATGGGGTCACGATCCGCTGTGAGACCCCTGACGGTGAGACCACGCTGCGGGTCGCCTACCTGGTCGGCACGGACGGGGCTCACTCCGCTGTCCGTCATGCCACCGGGATGGGCTTCCCCGGCCATTCGTTCCCGGACCTGTTCCTGATCTGCGACATTCGGGCGCGGCTCCCCTTCCCGCGCGAGCGGCGCTTCTTCTTCGATCCACCTTGGAACCCCGGACGCCAGGTGCTGATCCACCCGCAACCGGACAACACGTGGCGCATCGACTGGCAGGTCCCGGCAGGAACCGATGTAGAGGCCGAGCGCGCGGGTGGCGGGCTCGACCGCCGCGTGCGAGCGGTGATCGGTCCGACCATCGACTACGAGCTCTTGTGGCTCACCCCGTACCGCTTCCACCAGCGATTGGTCGAGCGCTTCCGTGTCGGCCGGGTGATCCTGGCCGGCGACGCGGCGCACCTCGTCAGTCCCTTCGGCGCCCGCGGCCTGAACTCGGGGATCGCAGATGCCGAGAACCTCGCATGGAAGCTGGCCATGCTGCTCGCCGGCCGCGCTTCGGATGAGCTCCTGGAGAGCTATCACACGGAGCGGCGAGCGGCTGCGCTCGAGAACCTGGCCGTCACCGACGCCAGCATGCGGTTCATGGTCCCGCGCGGGCGACTGCGCCGGTGGCTGCGCAACGCGATCCTGCGCGGCAGCCTGCGGATGCCGCGCCTGCGACGGCTGGTCAACTCAGGCCGGCTGGCCCAGCCCTTCAGCTACTCGGATTCACCGATCGTGGTGGCCGAGGCACGCGAGGCGCGGATCCCCGAGATCGGCGGCGTGGCGCCGGATGCTTCCTGCCGCTCACTCGGCGAGCCGACCGTCACGCGGCTGCGCGACCTGTTCGGGGCTGGATTCGTTGTCCTGCTCGTCATCGATTCTCCGCGCGAGGCGGCCGCGGCCGCCATTCGCGCCTCGCGGCTGGCATGGCCCGCTCCGTGCCGAACCGCGGCCATCGGAGCCGATGGACCGCTCGCCGGCGTGATCGTCCTGGACGACAAGGAGGGAGAGATCCGCCGAGCCTATGGCGGGGCTGGGTCATCGGCCTTCCTGATCCGGCCCGACGGACACCTGGCGGCCTGGATCCCTTTGAAGCGATCCGATGCGGTGGATGCCCTGCCCGGTCTCGAGGCGATCGCCATCGGGGGCTAGCCGCTCCCGAGCCGCCGATCGCCGACAGGGTGTGGATAACTCGCGAAGCGCCGCCACAAACTGTGGATAACCCCCCTTGTGTGCCGCCGGTGGCGGCTGGCATGCTAGGGGCGTCCCGGAGGGGCAGCTGGCCGACTGGAGATTACATCAACGGTCGCCGCGGTTCCTTCGGGACTCTTCATGCCCGCCGCTTTTACGAGACAGGCGCTGCTGGGCTGCGCCGCAGGCTCCACGCGCGCACCGCCTGGTCCCGGCCCTTGACTTGCAGTTCGCGCTGCTCCCACGCTCCGCCTGGATCGGGAGCCGGCGGCTTGCCGAAGCCCAGCTCATCGCCGCTCACCATGAGCTCCCCTGGGCCGGCGGCCTCGCCGAGCCGGTGCGCAACGTTAACCGCATCACCCACCGCGCTGAAGCCAGATACCTCATCGGAGGGGCCAAGGAAGCCGGTGAATGCATGACCGGTGTTGACCCCAACCCCGATCGGCAGCTCGGCATCGTGCAGGATGCGCAGCGCGGCGTTCAGGCCACGCTGCGCGTGCTGTTTCTCGGTGAATGAGGGGATGAAGAGCGCCATGACTCCATCCCCCAGGAACTTGTCGATGATCCCGCCCTCATCCTGGACAGCCTCGGTGACGAGCGAGTAGAAGCGGGTGAGCAACGCCGAGAACTCGGAGGCCGATGACCGCTCGGCCATCCCCGTCGAGCCGCGAACGTCGGCGAAGAGGACGGTGACCTGCACCTCCGCCCCGCCTCGCTCGCGCTGCATCTGGCTGAAGCACGGATTGCACAGCTGCGGGTAGCGCTTCGATCTGCCGAAGCCGAACAGATGCATGATCGGCCCGAACGGCAGACCGTACGGGGCGCTGCACACGGGGCAGCGTGGGTTGGACGGGAGCCGACGAAAGACGCGCGCCATCGGTGCGATTCCCGGCTCGGTCAACGCCTGGCGCCAGCCCTCCTGCGCGGCATCGTCCTGGCTCACGAGACTAGGCTACCAAATCGCCGTCCGCACCCTCGTCACTCAGAATGCCCACGCGCCCGCGGCGAACCGCCCGGCGAAATAGATGAAGCCGGCGAGGCTCACGGCGGAGATCAACACCAGCACCGCGGTCCGCCGCGAGGCGACCGCCAGTGAGACGTACAGTGGGAAGAGGGTCAGGGCGTAGCGCGGCGTCGACATCACGAACGAGGTCGACACGAAGAGGAGCCAATTGCCGGCCATCCATGCGAACCACGACGTGCGGAAGCGCAGTGCAGCATGCACCGTCCCGACCAGGCCGATGACGATGAAGAGCAGCTCCATCGCGCCCTGCATCAGCACGTTGTCGGGTTTGGTGGCTTCGAGCCAGCCGATGACCCCCTCGATCCCGTCCCAGGGCCATGCCAATGACTTGAACCAGTGTTGCTTCTGGGGGACAAGGAAGGCGAATGGCTCGCCGTAGACCACCTGGTTCAGGCCGAGGTAGACGCCGAAGCCGACCGCCACCAGTCCGATCGCCAGCCACTCCGCTCGAAGCCGCCGGTCCTCGGGCGGGCGCTTCAGCCACTGCATGAGGGCCTCCGCCGCCAGGGCCGGGATCAGGATCAGGCCGTTGACACGCGTCAGCGCCGCCAGGCCGCCGAGCAAGCCCGCCAGCCACCAGCGCTCGGTGCGCGCCGCTAGGAACGACCCGAGCACCAGCGCCATGAAGAGCGCCTCGGTGTACCCGATATGGAGGAAGTAGGCGGTCGGGAAGATGAGCATGAACCACGCCGCGCGCATCGCCACCGCCGGTTCCGCATCGTAAAGAACCAGTCGGTACAAGAGTGGGGCGACGAACATCGAGGCCACCGTCGTCACCACGAAGGCGCTGACCAGCGGATCGCCGACCAGGACGTTCACCACGGTCGCCAGCCATGGGAAGAGCGGGAAGAAGACGATGTAGAGGGCCAGGTCGTCGGGGTAGATCGACCGGTAGCCGTGAGGTCCCACCAGTCCGCTGGAATCACCGTCGCGATAGCCGAAGACGACAAGGTCCAGGTAGTGCGGGGCGTCCCAGCGGCTCCACATCCGGAGGAGATCCCCCGGCTCGTCGATCACGCCGTTCCGGAACGACACGTAGGCGATCGCCCCCACCAGCAGCACTCCCAGCTTGACCAGCCAGGTGAGGCCGATCAGGCGGCGATCGGTGTCGGTGAGCCATGCCATCGCGGCAGTGTACGGGTGAGTCGCCGACGGCCGCGACGCGCTACCCTCACGCTGAACTATGGATCGACGACCGGTCTCCCAAGCCACACAGCGCCGCTACGAGGAGATCGCGGCCGTGCTCGCTGGTGCCGGTGTCAAGGCCAGCAGCATGTTCGGGATGCCGACCCTCAAGCGCAACGGTAAGGCGATCGGCGGCCTGTGGGGCGACGCCATGACCTTCAAGCTCGCCCCCGACGCGCTCGCCAACGCGCTCCGAATCGATGGGGCGCACCAGTTCGACCCTTCGGGCCTCGGCCGGCCGATGAAGGCGTGGGTGGTCGTCCCGCTCGAGCAGTCCGCGGAATGGGAAATGCTGGCACAGCTCGCCCTGGCCGCAAGCGACACCTAGGGGAGGGGCTGCTAGACTTCCCCCTCCCACCGGTACCCGGTGGACGGTCGGGGCGTGGCGCAGTTAGGTAGCGCGCATCGTTCGGGACGATGAGGTCGGAGGTTCAAATCCTCTCGCCCCGACACCAACCACCGCCTGAGCACGCCCGCCGCTTCGGCCTGCCACGACGTTCACGACACGACAGCCGAGGCGCCAACGACCGGACGGAGCTGTTTAGGGCGCGACATTTGGTACCGGCCGAGCGCCGGGTGCCGAGGCCGCCTGGTCCCAAATAGGAACCTCAGGGCAAATCACTTACGTGGCGCACGAGGAGCTCTCGTTCCTCACCATCGCGCGCGATCATTAGCCGGGCCTCGTCTCCGATGGCGTGGCGACGTAGGGCAGCCTGGAATTCGACCGCCGTGCGCACGGGTTCGGCGTCGACCGAGACGATTCGATCCCACTGCTGGACGTCGACGGCTGCAAGCTCG
>JBKKBV010000003.1:0-9387 GCA_046713375.1 Candidatus Limnocylindria bacterium | reverse complement strand
GATGCCCATGAGCTCGCCTGTGTGTCGCCCGTGATGGGTGGCGCGCACGACGACCGTGTCGCCTTCGCCGATCACCTGGTGGATCTCCCAGCGTTGGTCGGAGAAGACGCGTCCCAACCAGAGCATCGTTCGCTTCACGCCCTCGAAGCCCTGCGGCTCGCCCGGTCGGGCGCCGTGCTCGACGAAATCGGGCGCGATCACTTCAGCAAGCGCATCGATATCGCCCGATGGGAAGATCTCCTCCCAGCTGCGACGGGCGATCGCCTTCAAGTCCCAGGTCATTTGCACCCTGTCTCCTTCAGCGTTACAATCAGTGGAAGGTCAGTGACTTGAAGTCAGGAGTATTCCACTTAATGCGCAACGGTGTCAAGACCCGCCGACGCTACGAATCTCGGCGACGGCAGGAGCAGGCGGCGCAGACCCGAAGCGATGTCCTCGCGGCAGCCGGAACCCTCTTTCGGGAGCGCGGATATGCCGCCACATCGATGCCGCTGATCGCATCCGAGGCGGGCGTCGTCGTCGAGACGATCTACCGCGCTTTCGGCAGCAAGGCGGGACTCTTCAGGGCGGTCATGGAGGCGGTCCTGGCCGGCGGAGCCAGCCGGGGCGAAGTCCCGGTGGAGCATCGGCCGGCGATCCGGGCGGTGATCGAAGCACCGGATCCTCGCCGCCAGGTTGAGCTGTATGTCGCCACCCAACCCGGCATTCACCGGCGCGCGGGCCCACTGCTCCGTGCCTTGCTCGGCGCCGTCGCCACGGACCCAGAGCTCAAGGCTCTGTGGGATGAGATGGAAGCGTGGCGACTCGAAGGCCAGGGTCGCTTCGTGGGGATGCTGGCTGAGCGCGGTGCGTTACGCCCCGGGGTCTCGTTCGAGGAGGCCCGCGATGTGGTGTGGACCCTGTGCTCGCTCGCGGTGCATGACCTCCTGGTCGTCGCTCGCGGCTGGGCCTCCGAGCAGTATCAGGAGTGGCTCACCACCGCGCTCATTCGGGAGCTGTTGCCCGTTCAGTCGACGGACAGGTCCTGACGCTGCTCGGCAACCCTCTTTTGCTTCGAGTACTTCCCGGTCGAGCGGCTTCCGCGGCGGTGGTTGAGCGCCGGGCATGCGCTGGACGATGAGTGCATCAAAGGGGATGAACCTCGGTAGGTCCGCCGGACCAACCTAAAGTCAAGACCGGTACGATGCCGCCCGTTCGACTATGCCGGAGGTGACCCGATGACCGACCCGATCGCAGACCTCATCGGAGACTATCGTGCGTTCACGGCGCTGCAGCGCGACCGCCTCGCCGCGCGCGGCATCGACATCGCGCCGTACGAGCTGAGCCACCTGGCGGTCCGCGTCCCAGAGTGGGACCAGTACGTCCACCTCCGGACCATCCTCGAGCGGCACGCGGTCGCCAACGTTGAGAACGTCTGGAACGGACGGCCGATCTCCATGATCCTCCTCGCCGAGCCGCTCCGCGTCCTCGACGGCCAGGTCGTCCCGCTCATCGAGCTCATCCCGCCGGTCCACCAGCGCATCTACAAGATGGGCCTCGAGCACCTCGGGGTCGTCATCGGCGAGGAGGTCGACGCCTTCTCCCGTCGGCACCGGGCTGCGCTTACCGGCCAGCAGTTCCAGAGCCCGACGAACGAGCCGTATTACGTCCTGTTCGAGGACTTCACCCACGTGAAGTTCCACCGCCGCTCGCTGCGGGCGGTGATCGAGCTGAAGGGCGCGACGTTCGACGGTGTCCACCACGTCGACGACTGGGTCCCGCAGCGGCTGGTCACGGCGACCGGCCCTAACCCTCTGCCGCGCTGAGCGACGCCACTCCGCCCGTCGGCGGCCTGCTCGCGCTCCACACTCCCGGTGCCGGGCATGTCCGGCATCCCTGCCCCCACGCAGCCGCTGGTTGGCGGAGCGGCGCCGACGAGACCGCCGCGGACGGGCGCGGGGCCGACCGGCCCAGTCCACGCGTGCCTCACCTGGCCCTAGGTTTCGGCCCTCAGGTGGGGGATGAGGCGCGCCAGCGTGGGGAGCACGAGGGCGGCGCCTGCGGCGTGCAACTGATCGGGGCTCATGGCCGAGCCGGCGGTGATTCCGATGGCCACCATGCCGGCGGCCGCGGCCGCGACCATGTCCCAGGTCGAATCGCCGATCGCCCAGCAGGAAGTGGGAAGCACGTCCAGGGCGCCCGCGGCCGCCAGCAGCAGGTCGGGATGCGGCTTCGCGAGCCGGACAGCGGTGCCATCGGCGATGAGCGGCATTTCGTCGAATTGGAGCGCGGCGACGGACTGGCCGACCTGCTCGCGGCGGCTCGAGGTGGCGATGGCCCACGGAATCCGCTGCTCGTCCAGCGCTTTGAGGAACGCTTTCACGCCGGGGAGGGGCTGCGGGTCGACGTTCAGCTCCGAGTAGATGGCGCCGGAGCGGGCGTCGATCCGCTCCGCCCGTTCGTCATCGAGCTCGAGGCCTGAGGCCTCGCCAACGATCTGGGCCAGCTGGCGTCCGTCCGAGCCGATCAGCTGGGCCACCAGGGAACGATCGGCTGGCAGGCCCTCCTCTTCGAACGTTCGGAGCCAGGCGTCGATGCGCGTCCTGACCGTGTCCACCAGCGTGCCGTCGAGGTCGAGCACGACGCCCTTCGGCTCGGGCAGGCGCGCGGTCGTCACGAGACGTCGGCGTGGAGCCTACCGGTGGTTTTCATGCGCCCGGTTGATACCACATACCACCGATGTCGCCTGAGCGTTGACTGAACACTCTCGGCTGGTAATGTCCGGCGCATCGGGTCTCGTGCGTTAGTTGGGTGATCACGACCGCCAGGAGAACCGATGGAGGGATCCCCAATGCTCGAGGGCCGCGTCAGGTTCTACGACGGTCGCGACTGGGTGGAGGCCAAGGCCGGCGACTTCCTGTACGTGCCGAAGGGCGGGGTCCACGCCTTCAGCGCCGATTCGGACGAGCCTGCCTCCATGCTGATCCTGTTCGCCCCCGGCAAGGCTCGGGAGCGCTATTTCCTTGAAGTTGAGGAGATCCGGACCTCCGGACGCGAGCTCACGGACCGTCAGTGGACGGACCTGTACGCGCGCCACGACCAGTACATGGTCTGAAGGCCGCGGTTCGTCCTAGCGGACGACGATCTTCCAGAACGAGTCCTTCTTGGCGATCAGTCCGTCGCGGAAGGTCCACAGGTCGCAGCCGCGGACCTCGATCCGCTCGCCGTCGGTGGTCGTTCCGGTCAGCGTCCATTCCGACGCGCCGCGGTCGCCGACCACGAAGTGCTCGTCCTCGCCGTAGTGGAGCTCGGGCAGGCCCGCGAATCGGGCCGCGAGCCCCTCGCGCACCTGGTCCCTGCCTTCAAACCGCGTCCCCCAGGGATCCGGGCCGCGCGGCGACTCGAAGACCGCGTCATCGGTGAAGTAGCTCATGACCGCATCGAGGTCGCGCGTGTTGAAGGCTGCCGTGAACTCCCTGAGCATGTCGGCGGTCGGACTGCCGCTCATCTACATCTGCCTCCTATGCGACGGTCAGCACGACGTTGCCCGTCTTCTGCCCTGTCTCGACGTACCGGGTCGCCTCGAGGAAGTCCTCCAGCGGATAGGTGCGATCGATGACGGGGCGGTACTTGCCCGCCTCGACGAGCCCCTTGAAGAGGAGCAGGTCCTCCTTCGTGTATCGGGCGATCCCCATCTTCAGCTTCCTGTCAGTCCACCGCGTGGCCACCAGCAGGAGGGGCACGTGCCACATGAATCCGAGGTCCGTTTCGATGAAGGTCCCGCCCGCCTTGAGTGAGTGCCTCGATCGCCTGAAGGAGTGCTTGCCCACGCTGTCGAAGATGACGTCGTACCGCTTGCCGTTCCTGGTGAAGTCCTCCTGGGTGTAGTCGATCACCGCATCGGCTCCGAGCGATCTCACGAGCTCGACATTCGCGGTGTTGCACACGGCGGTGACGTCGGCACCGAAGTGCCTGGCCAGCTGTACCGCTGCCGTGCCGACCGATCCGGAGGCACCGTAGATGAGGACGCTCTTCCCGTTGAGAGGTCCTCCCTTTTGCAGGCAGACGAGGGCGAGGCTCGCTCCATCGAAGACCGCTGCTGCCTCCTCGAAGCTCATGCTGGCTGGCTTGTGCGCAAGTGGAGCGCTCTCCCGGATGGCGATGTACTCCGCGTGCGCGCCGGCGCCGTTGCCACCGAAGACATGGTCGCCGACCTTGAACTCAACGACGGCGGTGCCGATTGCCTCGACCTCGCCGGCGAACTCCATGCCCAGAATCCTGTTCCTGGGCCGGAGGATCCCGGTGAAGAAGCGGCTGATGAAGAACTCGGCGCTGCGCAGGCCGGCGTCCGTCCGGTTGACCGTCGTGGCGCGGATCTTGACCAGGACCTCGTCGTCCCTGGGCACCGGCCGCTCGACCTCCTCGAGGCGGAGGACCTCCGGAGGCCCGTATCGGTCGTGGACGACCGCCCTCATCGGTTCACGTCCTCTGTAGGGTTGGAAGCAGCCATTATGCTTCGCGTCTCAGTGGCCTAGACAGAGGCGCCGAAAGAACGATGGTCACTCGCGGCGGCACGCGCTCGGCCGACGACGCCGGCCAGATCACGGCGGAGAGCCTGGAGTCCCTGCGGGGGACCTTCCGCGGCGAGCTGCTGCGGCCGGCCGACGAGGGCTATGAAGCGGCACGCCGGGTCTGGAACGCCATGGTCGACAAGCGGCCCGCACTCATCGCCCGCTGTTTGGGCGTCGCCGATGTAGCCGCGGCCATTGCATTCGGCCGATCCGCAGGACTCGAGATCAGCGTGCGGGGCGGTGGGCACAGCGTGACAGGGCACTCGGTCGCCGATGGCGGGCTGATGATCGATCTGTCGTTGATGCGCTCTGTGCGCGTTGACCCGCAGCGGATGGTCGCGTCGGTCCAGGGCGGCGCGCTCCTGATGGATCTCGACCGCGAAGCCGCCCACTTCGGCCTCGCCACTCCCGCGGGGGTGGTCGCCGACACGGGGGTCGGCGGGCTTACGCTGGGTGGCGGCTATGGCTGGCTCGCCCGGCGGTATGGCCTCTCCTGCGACAACCTGCTGGCGGCAGAGGTGGTGCTTGCCGATGGCTCGCTGCTGACCGCCAGCGCCGACGAGCATCCGGACCTGTTCTGGGCGCTGCGCGGTGGTGGCGGCAATTTCGGGCTCGTCACGACCCTTGACCTGCAGCTGCACCGGATTGGTCCGATGGTCGGGACCGGCGACGTCTTCTACCGGATCGAAGACGGGATGGCCGCGCTGCGTGCCTTCCGAGACCTCTTGGCGGAGGCCCCCGACGAGCTCTACATGCAGGCCTTCGTGTGACCCATGCCGCGCCAGATTTCCCAATACCTGACGAGCATCGCGGAGGCCCGGTTGTCGGCCTCTCCTGGATCTGGGTGGGGGACGACCTGGAGGAGGGCCGGCGGGTCGCCGAGCCGCTGCTCCGCGCTGCCACGCCGGTGGCCGAGGTGCCACAGCCGATGACGTACCTCACCCTGCAGTCATCGTTCCTGTCACCGGAGCGGGCCGGCAAGCGGCACTACTGGAAGTCCTCGCTGCTGGCGGATCTTCCCGATGCAGCGTTGGCGGCATTCCTGGAGACCGGCGCCGAGGTAAATCGTTCGGCGCCGATGCTCGTCGCCGAGATGCTCACGATGGGCGGCGCCATCGCTCGCGTCGGCGAGGACGAGACCGCGTACAGCAACCGTCACGCGCTGGTCGACTTCATCGCTTCGGCCACCTGGACCGATGCAGCCGAAGACGAGCAGCACATGTCCGCCGCCCGCGAGGTCTGGCAGGCCGTGTCCGCGCACGGCTCGAGCGGCGTGTACGTCAACAACCTGGGTTCGGAGGGCGAGGATCGCATCCGCGCGGCGTACGGGGCGTCGAAATACGAACGGCTGGCCGAGATCAAGGCCCGCTATGACCCGGACAACGTCTTCCACCTGAACCAGAACATTCGCCCTGCGGGGGCAGGCACGGAGTAGGATCGGCGTCCCGACGTCAACCGCCAGGAGTGAGCCGATGCCCTTTGACATGAGCCTCGTCCAGCGCGGGGCACGCCTGCGCCAGACCCCGTTCTACGAGGCGGAGCAGGCCTACGGCCCGCGCGGCTACACGGTCTACAACCACATGCTCTTCCCGATCAACTTCGATGATTTCGAGGCCGAGTACTGGCACCTGCTGCGCCACGTCACGCTCTGGGACGTGGCCGTTGAGCGACAGCTCGAGGTGCAGGGTCGCGATGGCTTCCGCTTCGCCCAGCTGCTGACCCCGCGCGATCTTTCGAAGTGCGCGGTGGGCCAGGGCAAGTACGTCCTGATCACGACGCCGGATGGGGGAATCGTCAACGACCCGGTCATGCTGCGGTTAGGGGAGAACCACTTCTGGTTCGCGCTCGCCAGCTCGGACGCGCTGCTGTATGCGATCGGCCTGGCGGCCGACCTGGGATGGGACGTCCAGCTTTCCGAGCCCGATGTCTCTCCAGTCCAGATCCAGGGCCCGCGCTCCCGCGACGTGGTGCAGGCCCTGTTCGGCGACGAGATCCAGTCGCTGAAGTACTACTGGTTCCGCGAGCTGGAGCTCGATGGAATCCCCGTGATCGTGACACGCACGGGGTGGACCGCCGAGGTGGGATACGAGGTCTACCTGCGCGACGGCAGCTACGGGACCGCGCTGTGGGAACGGATCATGGAGGCGGGGCGTCCGTTCCAGATCAAGCCCACCGGGCCGGTCGACATCCGGCGGGTCGAGGGCGGCATCCTCAACTGGGGGGCCGACATGACGATCGAGAACAACCCTTTCGAGGTGGGGCTCGAACGGCTGTGCAACCTGGACGGCGAGTTCGAGTTCCAGGGCAAGGCGGCCCTGCGCCGGATCCGCGACGAGGGTGTCAGCCGCCGCCTGGTGGGTGTCGAGATCGGCGGCGAGAAGCTCGACATGAACTTCACGAAATGGCCGGTGCATGTCAATGACGGACAGGTTGGCGCGGTGACCACCGCTCTCTGGTCCCCGCGGCTGGAGAAGAACATCGGCTACGCCTGGCTGCCGGTCGAGCTGGCGCTGAACGGGACCTCTGTCACCGTGGCGACGCCGCACGGCGAACGACCGGCGACGGTCGTGCCGATGCCGTTCCTCGACCCGATGAAGGAGATCCCGAAGGCCTGACCGGTCTCAAGTCGCGAAGAATTCGACGAGGACAGGAGCCAGGACCGCCGGCTTGACGATGTGGGTCTGTCCTTCCAGGGTCACATAGCGGGCATTCGGGAGCAGGTCGGCGAGCGCCTTCACCCCATTCCGCATCGAGGCAGGGCTCTTGCCGCCGTCGACGACGAGCGCGGGCGCCGTCAGCGATGCCCAGCGATCGGCCGGCAGCGGATTCCCGGACTGGGTGCCGGCCATGCAGATCGCGTCGTACGGGAGGGTATGGGCCAGTCCCTTCAGGCGCTTCCACATCGGGAAGAGGCTCATCACCGTCACCACGAAGCGCGGAACCTCGATCCCCTCGGTCATGAACAGCCTGACGGCAGCGCCGCGGCGGTTCGCCGTGACGTGGCCCGCCAGCCGGCCCAGGTAGTCGGGCGTGATCGGCGCGCGGCTGCTGTCCACGATGAACGGCGGCTCGTACACGGCGACCTTCCTGACCTTGGACGGGTGCCGCGCGGCCGCATCGAGGGCGAGGACCGCACCCGACGAGATGCCGAACACGGATGCGTTGCCGCCCGCCACGCCAATGAGCGCGTCGATGTCCTCGATCTCGCGCTCGACCGCGTAGGGCGCCGTGTCCCCGCTGTCGCCCCGGCCACGCCGATCGTAGGTGTAGACCGTGTACTGCGACGCGAGGAGCGCCGCCAACGGCGTGTTGAGGCTGCCGGACAGGCTCGAGAGGGCGCCGTCCACCAGGATCAGCGGCGGCCCGTCGCCGGCTCGCTCGTAGGCGATCCGCGTGCCGTCCTTCGACGTGAGCGTTTTCATCGGCTCCTCCTGGCGCTACCTTAGGCGCCTATGCGAAGGCTCATCGTCGCGGAGTTCGTGACCCTCGACGGCGTGATGGAGGCGCCCGGCTTCGAGGAGCATCGGGATGGGAAGAACGCCTGGGCCCTCCGCTTCCAGACCCCTGAGATGGAGCAGTACATTCGCGACCAGTTCTCCTCCGTCGGCGCGTTCCTGCTCGGCCGCAGGACCTACCAGATCTGGGCGGCCTTCTGGCCGACTGCGGGAGGCGACCAGGACTTTGCGAAGGTGATGAACGACCTCCCCAAGTACGTGGTCTCCAGCACGTTGCAGGAGGCCGAGTGGAGCAACTCCACCATCATCCGCGGCGACCTGGCCGAGCAGATCAGCGAGCTGAAGCGCCAGCCAGGGAAGGACATCCTGGTCGAAGGGAGCGCCGACCTGATCGCGGGGCTGATCGAGCATGGCCTGGTCGACGAGTACCAGCTGCTGCTCTTCCCGGTGATCCTGGGCAGCGGCAAGCACCTCTTCCCGGATGGGGTCGACGTACGTCCACTGCGCCTGGTCGAGACGCGAACGTTCGACTCGGGCGTCGTCCTGCTCGTCTATCGGCCCGAGAGCGAGATGCCGACCAGCGAATACGTCGAGGCCTACTCGTGGAGCCAGGAGCAGGTGAGGTCCATGCAGGCCGCCGAGAACACGGATCGCGTGCTGGCGACGGTCCTCTTCACCGACATCGTCGATTCGACCGCGCGCGCCGCGGAGCTGGGCGACCGGCAATGGCGTCAGCTGCTGGACCGGCATGACCAGGTCAGCCGCGCAGAGGTGGCCCGATGGCACGGCAAGCTGGTCAAGACGACCGGCGACGGTTTCCTGGCGACCTTCGATGCACCGACGCGCGCGCTGCGCTGCGCATTCGGGCTGCAGGAGGCGTTGTCCGCGCTGGGCCTCGAGATCCGGGCGGCGATCCATACCGGTGAGATCGAGATACGCGAAGGCGATGTCGGCGGGATCGGCGTCCACATCGCCTCGCGGGCACTGGCGGAGGCGGGGGGCCACGAGATCGTCGTGACACGCACCGTGCGCGATCTCGCGACCGGCACCGACCTCAGCTTCCGACCTCGCGGCTCGGTCGGCCTGCGCGGGGTACCGGGGCAATGGGAGCTGTTCGAGGCCTCAACCGGGTAATGACCCATCGGTACCACTGACCAGGGACCTCTAGAATCGGGTCACACAAGTCAGAGTCGAGGCCTGACCCATGCCACGAGCGCTGATCTTCGACCTGGACGGCACGCTGATCGACACCGTGTACGCCCACGTCTTCGCCTGGCAGCGGGCGCTGGCCGAGGCGGGGCTGCCGATCGAGGGCTGGCGAATCCACCGGCGCATCGGGATGAGCGGCGGCCTCTTTACGCGCGCGGTGGCTCGCGAGCTTG
>JBKKBV010000002.1:0-2896 GCA_046713375.1 Candidatus Limnocylindria bacterium | reverse complement strand
GAGAAGAGGATCGTCCCGAAGACGAAGATCGACGCGGCGATTCCGAAGCCGATGACGTAGAGCAGTCCGGTCTGATCCATGCCAGCTCCGCGGTTGCTCGGGCGCAGGACCTGGGGTCCCGCACGGTTGGTGCTCGTTTCGTCGGCCGCTCACGCTCATCGCGAGGGCAGCTTCACAAACAGTCTAGCAGCCGGATGGGCGGTTGTTGGCGCTGGCTATCGGCCCAGCAAGGCGACGTCGGCTCCTCAGCGGGCCTTGGCCGCAGCGCGCCTGTGGGGCGGCTCTGACGGGCCGGCGATCCCCTCAAGAATGTGATCCAGCGGGCGCCGCTTCCTTGACGTACGCCGATTCACACTGGAATCGGAACCCGCGAATTCGGCGCCTCGTGTTGGATCACATTCACCCCGGAATAGGCCACGGACAGACCAGTCCAGCGTCCCTGCCATCTCAGCGCCCCAGCCAGGCGGCGTCCACCAGGATGCGAAGCCCGTCGCTGACCAGGGCGTGGCCGCCCAGCAGGAAGGGCACCGATGAGTCCGCGGCGGCCTCCGTCAGCTCGGCCAGCCAGGGCGTCGTGACCGGCGTCGTGTCCAGGAAGTCAGAGGCGAAGCGCTCCTCGGCAGGCGGCCAGGCGGTTGCCTCCGACGACCCGGCGCGACAGGCCATCAGCACGCGGCTGTCGAGGATCACCGCGTCACCCAGGGTGCCGAGCTCCTTCACCAGGTCCGCCGGGCCGAGCCGGTCCATCCAATCAGCCAGCAGGGAATGTGGCACGGCGTCCCGGGCTGAACGCATGCCGCGCTCCTCGATGAAGCAGCGCACACGGCAGGCGCTCTCGGTTTCGAGGTAGGACCAGGCGGTTGATGGGACACGACCGGCAACGACGAGCTGTGCCTCGCGGTCGCGGATCACCGCTCCAACCTCGGCCAGGTGCGGGACCTCGAGAGAGTGGCCGCCGGGCAGGATCGCCATCTCGAGGAAGGCCGCCACCACCCCGTCGGGACGTCGCGTGCTGGGCAGCCGGGTCCCCACCCGCAGCAGGGCGAGGTCCAGCGGCGTGTCCACGTCGAAGCGCGCCCAGCTCGCCGTGGACATGTCACGGATCGCGAAGCCGGCGGCCTCCAGGCAGTGCATCGCGGCGTTGTCGGTCGAGCACTCCTCGAGCGCTGCCAGCGCCGCCTCCAGCGTGAGCCGGCCGGATGGCTGTCCCGCGACCAGGAAGGCGTCAGTCGAGTAGCGGTTGTTGGCGACCGCCTCGCCGGGGATGGCCGAAACGATCCCCTCGATCAGCGCGTCGTCGGCGAGGGCCAGCGCTCCAGCCCCCGCATAGCCGATGGCGTCGAGGGGTCGCCCCTCCGCGCGGACGCGGACAAGCATGGCGCGGGCGGCGGTCGCGTACCAGCGCCCCCAGTGGAACGCCTCTCCGCTGGCTGGTTTGGCTGGGTGCAGGGCTGCGACGCCGGACCCCGCGGCGATGAGCCGGCGCGACAGCTCGATTGCCAGTCGGCGCCGCCCCGCCATGCAAACGGCGGCATACGAGCCGAAGGGGAGGTCCTGATCCGGGGTCGCGCCGGGGTCGACCACCAGGACGAGGGGTGCCGGTCGCTCAGCCACCGTGCGTCTCCGGCGCGCCGGCCATCAGGCGATGCAGCTGTCGGAGGTGCATCAGGTCGTGCACACCTGCGAAGAGGAGCCACTCCCCGCATCGCAGCCGCCCCACCAGGGGGTGCTCGAGGGGGCAGGGCTCGGACTCGTGGCCCGCGATCGACTCGGCCGAGGTGGCGAGCGAGCGCCGGCTCTTGCCGAGCAGCGTCTGGAGGGTGGCGACGTCCGCGTCGGCGGGACCCGGCACGCCCGGCACGACCTGCGGCGGGTCCGCCGGCCATTCGCCGCGAGCTGCGAGGGCCGCCGCGCGGGCCAGCCAGCGCCGCGACCCGGTGGTGTGTGCGAAGGCCTGGGCGACGTTCCAATCGCCCTCGCCACCGGGTGCGCGGAGCAGGGCATCTGGCAGATCGGTCAGGACGGCCTCGAGCGCGTCGCCAATCGCGTCGTGCTGGGCCAGGATGCGCGCCGCGCTGCCGGGACCCGCCCGCCGTCGGATCTCCCGGCGAAAGGCGATGCCGCGGATAACCGGCTCCTCGTCATCGATGGTTCGCCATACGGCGACCACGTCCGGGGCGCGTGGCTCCAGGGCGGCCAGCCATGCGGGGGCCGCCATCGGTATCGGTCCTAAAGGCGCTCGAAGCGCTCGACGGGGACTACGAAGACCGTCGCGCCGCCCACCTCGACCTCGACCGGGTACGGCATGTAGAACTCGCCGGGCTCCATGATCGGCGGCATCGGGTTCACGAACTGCTTGCGCGAGTGGCAGTTGGCGCTCACCAGCTCGAGCACGGCGTCGACCTGGTCGTCCTCGACGCCCACCAGGATCGTCGCATTGCCCTGCTTGAGGAAGCCGCCGGAGGACTGGAGGCGCGTTGCGCGGAACTCCTTCTCGAGGAGCGCGTCGACGAGATTGCCCGCATCTTCGCTGTGTACGACCGCGGTCACGAGTTTCATGGCCCGATTATGCCGCAGGGGAGCGCCCGGAGGCCACCCCTCCCGAGGCGCCGGCGAACCGCTTGATTACCCAGGGTCATGCTCGTGCACCGTGGCAGCCCGATCCGTGCTGCCTGATAGCTCTGGCTTATCACCCGGCGCCGGCGGTGGCCTGCGGGTGCGCGAATATTGCCCTCGGTTATCGCGCTCTGCCGGACAAGCGAGCCGCCCCGAAGACGAGTGGCTCGAATGTGCAGCCGTCGAGGCCGAGCAGACGACTCAGCCGGTGTCGGTTGCGCGCGACCAGCCGATACGCGCCCTCGACCACGATGGAGGCGAACGGAAGGCGACCAACGAA
>JBKKBV010000001.1:0-8349 GCA_046713375.1 Candidatus Limnocylindria bacterium | reverse complement strand
CTGGCGGAAGGGTTGTATCGCAACATTCGAGCGGCCGGGAGACGGCGTCCATGCGGACCCATCGGCGCGTTGGCGGTGGGGCGCTCGGCGAGCGTGCTCATCAGGGGCGGCGGTCTCCTCGTGCGGGCATGGCGAGCGCAGGTCAGTGGTGGCGCTCGATCGGATGTTCGCGGACATCCTACCAAGGCCCTAGGGCAGGGGTGCCGGGAACAGCCCCCATAGGTCGTCGAACGCCGCCTCGCCATCCCGTCCGCCGAAGAGGAGCAGCCGCCCGCGGGCGGTGTCCACGATCAGCTCGGATCCAGACCGTGGGGAAGGGGCGTCGCCGCCCGTATCCAACTGCAGCGCGGCCGCGTCGTCGGCCAGCCACCAGGCATCTGCGAGGTAATCGCCGTCAAGGCCCTGGCCGCCGAACACGATCGTGCCGGGGCCCCAGCGCGCCGCCGCATACAGGTTCCGGTCGGGCGGCAGCGCGTCCTCCGGGTGAAGCTGGGCCCAAGCATTCGTGCCGGGTCGCTCGCCAGGAGTCAGGCGCCACAGATCACCGAGCGATGTGGTCCCCGTCGTCTGCCCGCCGTACAGGATCAGGCCACCGTCATCGGTCCACCAGCAGGCGTGCAGGCAGCGGCGGATGGGAGCGTCGCCGGCGGGGGTCTCATCGGTCCAGGCGCCAACGGCGAAGTCGTACGCCCGCGTGTCCGCGAAGCGCTGCCCCTCGTTGGTGAAGCCGTGGCTGATCCAGAGCCGGCCGTCGGGGCCGATGGCGGCGCAGCTCCCGTATCGCGGGACGGGCACAGCGCCGCCAGCAGGCAGGGACCGCCACGCGTTCGAGGCGGGATCGTATGCCCACAGGTCGTTGAAGAAGGCGGCGCCGGCCTGGCCGCCGAAGATGACCAGCCCGACGTCATCTGCCCAGGCCGCGTTATGCCCGAAGCGTCCGGCGGGCCTCTCGCCGGCGGGCGTCACGAGGCTCCACGCGCCAGTCCCAAGCGAATACTCCCAGAGGTCGTCGTACACGGTTCCGACGTCGCGCCCGCCGAACAGGTAGGCGGTTGCGCCATCGGGTGTGATTGTCCAGGTGTGGTCCTCCCGCCCCGGGGGGGCGGTGCCGCTGGCGACCTGCCGACTCCAGCCGGTCACGGTCGTGGGTGCGGATGGCACCGCACTGCTTCCCGAACCTGGCGAGCCGCTCGGACTCTGCCCGGGGGAACCGCTCGTCGCCGCGGAGGGCTGCTGGCTGCAGGCGACCAGCAGCATTCCTAGCACGATGACCGTCATCCCGGAGCGTGCCATCACACCCGAACGGTAGCCGATTCCGGCGCTGCAGGGACCGAATAGCCTCAGCCGCAGGAGACGGGGGTCACATGGTGCTTGTCGCCGAAGGGATCGAGACCCGCGCTCATCATCGTGGCGCGCCGCCTGGACGGATGGGCGAAGCCATCGGGGCAGCTTCGCCTCCTCCGTCGCCCGGTCCGACCGAACCTCGGCCGGTGGGCGGAAGGGTGGCGACGAGGCGGTGCCCTGTCCGGCTGATCCACCATCGGCATACGCCGGCTGACGCGGCTCGCGGCGGCGGGGAGCCAGGTACAGGAAGAGTGCCAGGCCACCCACGGTAGCCGTCGCCCACGCACCAATGAGGAGCGAGAGCGAACCCAACTCCTCCGGCCCGCCGAGGCTTGCCGAATTGCCTCGCCCGACGCTCCGGGCAGCGGGACCCCCTCCTGGCTTGAAGGACTGCCTGAGGGGGTGCCAGACGGCCCGCTCGGGCTGGCGGCCGGCGATGCGACCGATCCGCTGCCCGAGGGCGTGGACGCCGGCGTTGGCGCCGTCGTGGGCACCTGCGTTGGGACAAAGAGGCTCGACGAGCGCGTCGTGGGCGCTCCCCCAGCCGAATCCGGTTGATCATTGGAGCGGGAGACGGGATTCGAACCCGCGACATTCTGCTTGGGAAGCAGACACTCTGCCAACTGAGTTACTCCCGCTCGCTGACCCGGATCGCGGGATCCGGGTCGCAGGAGATTAGCAGCCGACGGGACCCGGGTCGAGGCCCCCAGGTTTACGGCCTGCCGGTATCCCAGGGCTTGTCGTATTCCTGCTGGTGATCCTGGCGATCACCTGTCGCCGTCGTCGCCAGGATGCTGAGCGTCTCATCGACGGTCCGCTCGTTCTCGACGGCGATGTCGCGCAAGTCCTCGTACGTCACGTTGCGACCCATCCGCCGGTGAGCGTCGCCGCAGCCGCAGGTCAGACACATTCCGAACTCCTCTGGGTGGCTACTTCCTGCGTGGAGCCGGCCAGCCCCCCTGGCGTGGCCGGCTGCTGTCAGGCCGCTCGGCGGCCGGAAAGGAGTTCGAAGATGAGAACTGCGCCGGCGACCAGCAGGAGCAGGTGGATGAAGGCTCCGCCGATCGATCCGATGATTCCGAGGAGCCACAGCACGAGCACGATGACGAAAATCGTCCAGAGCATGGTCGGTACCTCTTCGTTTTGAGCTTCCGGCCCGATGCCGGTGCCGCAATCTGGTCATACCCTACGAATCGGACTGTCTCGAAATGCCTGCTGCCGGCGAGCCCCGGCTATCAACGGCCTTGCATCCGGACTGCGCGGCCGGCCGTAACGCAAAGGCCCCCGAGTCGATGACTCGGGGGCCTTGACAGTACGCTGTCAGCGGGTCTTTCTCTCGGTGTCGTGGAGTTCCTCGTCAAGCTCCTCGCCGACTTCGCGACCCTCACGCCGCACGTCGTCGCCAAGGTTGCCGAGGTCCTTCTTGACCTCGTCGGCAGCGTTGCCGATATCGTCGCCGAGATCGTGGCCATCCAGCTCACGCATCCCCTTCTTCGTCTCGGTCTCGACTTCGCGGCCGGCTCGCTTCGCTTCGTCCATCGGGCTCTCCTTGTATCGTGGGCGATCTTGTGGACACCGGGACGATGGCCTCTACCGTGTTGCGGCTGAACCGCCGCGATCAAACGCGGACCTCGCATCGCCATCACAGCCGTGCAGCGCTGCTGATCCTGGCCGGCGTACTGGTGCTTGCTGCCTGCGGTTCGCCGAGGCCCACGCCATCTCGCGGCTCGGAGGCATCCGTGGCCGCGTCCATCGGGCCGCTGAGCGGGATCGAGCCGGAGGAGGTCCAGGCCCACCTGGAGGCTCTGGCGGCCATCGCCGCGGCGAACGGCGGCGTGCGAACCGCGGGCACCGCCGGCTATGAGGCATCGGTTGCCTACGTGGCCGGCGAGCTGCGCGACCTCGGCTATGTCGTCGAGACGCCCGGGTTTGAGATGGCGACCTTCAGCGAGGCGCCGGGGGCAAGCATCCGCGTCGCTGGCGGAGGGCCTGCATTCGACGGTGGCCCGGACTTCCACGCCATGATCTATTCCGCCGGCGGCGAGATCACTGCCCCCATGGTGCCCGTTGGGTTCGCGATTGAGAGCGGTGGCTGCCTCGCCTCCGATTTCGCGGACTTCCCAGACGGTGCGATCGCCTTGGCCCCTCCTGGTGGCTGTCTACGCCGTGACGTGGTCGTGAATGCGGGCGAAGCCGGTGCGTCAGCTTTGGTGGTCACCTACCCCAACCGGTCGACCGGTCGTGTCCTGCGGCCGACCCTCTTCTCGCCGGAGGGGATCGAGATCCCGGCAATCTCCGCTTCCGGCGAGGTCGGTGACGCGCTGCGAGCGGCCGCCGATAGCGGCAGCGAGGTGACCGTCAGCGTAGACACCGAGATCGGCAGTGCAATCGTCCATAACGTGATCGCCGAGTCGCGGGCCGACTCCGAGCGCGTCGTGATGCTGGGCGGCCACCTCGACTCGGTCCATGACGGCCCCGGGATCAATGACAACGGCTCTGGCACCGCCGCACTGCTGGAGGTGGCGCGAGTCATGGCAGAGGAGCGGCCCTCGATTCGCGTCCGGTTCGCACTCTGGGGCGGAGAGGAGTTCGGCAGTCTCGGCTCGCAGGACTACGTCGAGTCACTCAGTTCCGGACACCGCGAGGAGATCGCCGCATACCTGAACTTCGACATGATCGGGTCGCCGAACTACGTGCCGTTTGTCTACGACGCCCCGTCCGCCGCCCCTGGGTCGAAGGCAATCGCCGATTTCCTGGTCGACTACCTCGAGCAGGCTGGGATCGGCGCCGAGCCGATGGATCTGGGAAGCTCAAGCGACCATGCATCGTTTGACCGGGTGGCAATCCCGACCGGTGGCATCTTCACCGGCGCCACTGAGATCAAGAGCGCGGCGCAGGCGGCGGCCTTCGGCGGGACCGCCGACGAGCCAATGGACGCCTGCTTCCACCTCGCCTGCGACACGGTGGCAAACGTCGATACCGAGATCGTGGCCCTGTTCGCGGAGGCCGCGCTGGCGGTGACCCTGGCGCTCGCCACGGGACAGCTATCGCTCAGCTGACGAGCTTGCCTAGTTGACGGCGGCGCGGTCCAGGCTGCGCAGGCGATCGGCCAAACACAGCAGGACGGTGGCCGCCAACGCGGGAAATTCTTCCATCAGCGCGTGGAAGTCGCGGTGATTGACCACCAGCAGGCGGGACGGCGAGTCGGTCGTGACGGTCGCGGTGCGCGGTCCGTGGTCGATCAGCGCGATCTCACCAAAGAAGTCACCCGGGCCGAGCGTGTTCACCCTAGCGCCGTCGCGTTCAACGTTGACCTGGCCGGACACGAGGATCATCAGGTCGTCGCCGAGCTCGCCCTGGCGGATCAGGACCTTGCCGGCGGGGACGTCCACCTCCTCGGTGAGCATCCCGAGCCTTTCGAGGTGCTTCCGATCGAGCCGGGCAAAGAGCGGGATGCTGTGCAGCAGGTCGAGCTTCTCGTCGCGGGCCACAGGCGCCTCCTCAGTCGCTAGGGTCGGAGCATACGCCAGCGGACGTCAACGCAGGAAGAGCAACCAGGTAGCGTCTGCTGCTGCTACGGCTGCCCAGAAGCCCATGATCAGCAGCGGCCGACGCAGGATGCACTGGCTTCGGGTGATGCCGAGGGCGACGGCCTTGCCATAGAGGCCGATCGCGACAACGGCGACCCCCAGGACGAAGATTGCCGGACTGACCAGCCAGGCGATCAGCCCCACCGTCCCCATCTTGCAGAAGGTGAAGGCCAGGCGGTCGTACTTCTGGGCGCGGGTCAGCGGTGGCCGTGCCGCGAGCCAGGCCTTGATGGGATCGAGGGTCGGCGATTCGGCACTCATGATCGGGCCATCAGGCTGTCCAGCTCGACCAGCTGGCGGGCCGCCACCTGGCCGGCCGAGGTGCGACGCCGCAGGTTCCCGAACAGCTGGCGGGCGCAGAACGGGATGCGCACTGGGTCCTCCTCGCCATCGGTCGAGCCGACGTGCACGCAGCATTGCTGCAGCCGCTCGACGTTCATCGTCCACGCGTCCATGAACGACTTCACCGAGAGGCGCTTCGTGCGCAGGGCGACCAGCTCAGCGGCTCGTTCACCCTTGACCAGGTAGCGACCGATGTCCTTCATGAAACCGCCGATCCCGATGTCGCACGCCTCGCAGATGTTGATGATGTAGTCGATCAGCTCGGGGCGGCTGATGGTGGTCGTCTCGCTCATCATGCCGATCAGCGAATCCCACAGCTGATCGTCGGCTGCGATGCGGTTGCCGACGATCGAGAGGTTGTCCTTGAGCCGGTCGATCCCCACCAGCTTCGGGATGGACCGATGGACCCCGCTGTCCTCCTTGACGAAGTAGGTGATCGCGCAGCAGTCCGGGTGGCTGCACGGCAGGGCGATGAAGTCGGAGGCATCGGCCCGTCCATCGGTCTGGGGGCCGAGGCGCTTGAGCACGCCGGTGGTCGTCATGCGCTGCATGGGGTCGATGGGGTTCGCGCGGCCGGAGCCGAAGACCGGCTGGTACGCGACCCCGGCGACGTAGTCGGTGTCGAAGGCGAAATCGGCGACCGCACCGATCTCGTGATCGTTGACGCCTTGGGCCACGACCATCGTGAGGGTCGTGAAGATCCGGGCATCGGTCAGGCGCTTGATCGCCTCCGCCTTCATGGCGCGCAGGTCCTCGCCACGGTGGAAGAGGTGCGTCTCCAGGTCGAAGCCGTCGAACTGGAGGTAGACCTCGACCCGATCCCGCAGCTTGTGCAGGGCGTCGAGGAAGCGGTCGTCCTTGGTGATGCGGATGCCGTTGGTGTTGAGCAGGACCCGGGTGACCTTGCGCTCAACCGCGGCCTGGATGATCTCAACGATCTCCGGGTGCACCGTCGGCTCGCCGCCGGACAGCATCAGCACGTCGATCTTGCCGCCCTCCCGCTCGATCGAGGCATCGAGGGTGCGCAGGATGTGCGGCAGGCGGGCGTACCGCCCCACGTTCGTGCCCGATGCGGCAAAGCAGGTCGGGCAGTTCAGGTTGCAATGCTCGGTGACGTCGAGCAGCAGGATGCAGGAATGCTGGGTCTGGAGGCGGCCCAGGCCGTTGGCGTAGCCCATCGGGATCGGCATCACGTTGTCCGGCGTGTCGGGGATGATCTCGCGTGTCGGCACGCGCCACTGCTGGAGGTACTCCCACAGCGGGTAGTCCTCGTCATACAGGCTTACGACCTCGCCGTGCCCGCGCTGGCAGTAGCGTCGCAGGTAGACCGATCCGTCCTGCAGCACCAGATTGCCTTGCAGGATGTCGGTGCCGTAGTCGACCTCGCGATCCGGGTCGTCCGTGAAGCACTGACCGCATACGGTCAGCACCATCCGCAGCGGGGTGTACGGGCGGAGCGGCAATGCGGCGGTCATATCGTCACCGGTCCGGCCATCGCCATGCAGGTCCCGCCGATCAGGAGCGCGGAGATGACCGGCAGCACAAGGGCTACGGCCACGCCTCTAGGAACTAGCGCGCGGCCGATCAGGCCTGAGATCGTCAGCCCGATCAGGAGCACCAAGCCGAGCATGATCAGAGCGATCCCAATGTACGCTCCGCTGGTGCTCCCCAGTAGGAGCCAGACGGTGGCCACGACTCCCGCGGCAACATGCAGGCCGATGGCCCACCGCCAGATTCTCCGTCCGTCGGTGCGGGTCTCCGCCAGCTGAGCCCCACGGGCGGCTTCTGTCTCACGCAGGGCGGCGTCGACCTCTGCCGCCTCATAGCCGGCGTGGAGCAGCTGTTGGCGCAGTGCCTTGGTGGTGTATTTGGCTCCGTTTTCGTGCAGGTACGCATCGATCTCAGGTTGCACTGCTTTATCCATCTCCCTTCATTCGCATGTCCAGCTTATGGTCCCGGAGATCGGATCACCGGCAGCGACGCTGCCCTCGAAAATCTGAGCCACCAGACCCTCGAACCTGACCGTGCCGGATAGCCCATCCGAAGGGGCATCCAGCTCCAACGTCGCGTCCCCGGAAATGCCATACGAGGTCTCCCCACCGGCGCCCACGCGTGGAAGGAGGGTGACGTACAGGTACACGGTCCGATAGGGACCTGAGGCTGATGCCTGCGAGGCCGGGTCACCGGCCGAGTTGAGCGAAACGGCCACCGATCGGCCGTCGAGCGTCCCGAGATCATTGGCATACACGCTGAACCCGCCTTCGGGTATAAGGCATTGCGCGAAGCCCGATCCGTCGAATGTGAGCGGCGGGTCGATCTGCAGCTCCATGACCCCAGGCCGCGGTGGGACCTGTATCGAAGATCCACCGATGGTCGCCGCGCATACGCCGCCCAGGCCAACCGCCGAGATCACCGGAACGAGCAATGCTGCCGTCAACCCGTTCCGCGACAGGAGTGCCCGCCCGACCAGCCCAGAGATGCCAAGCCCCACCAGCAGCATCAGGCCCAGGATCACCGCCGCGATCGGCGCGTAGGTGTAATTTCTGGCGAAGACCCAGACGCTGACCAGCACAAGCGCGGCGACGTGGAGGCCGATAGCCGACCACCAGAAGCGCGAGCGTGAGGCGCGGGTCTCCTCAAACTGGGGCGCTCGCGTCCCCTCCGTCTCGTGGAGCGCCGCCTCGACCTCGGCCGCCTCGTATCCCGCGTGGAGCAGCTGCTGACGCAGCGCTTTGGTGGTGTACCTGGCTCCGTTCTCCCGGAGGTATGCCTCGATCTCGGGTTTCATGTCATCTGGGCTCGCAGCTCCAGCTGACCGAGCCGGAGATCGTCTCGGTGGGCGGGGAGGGCGTAGCACCCTCCGGTGCCTCCAGCGTCTCCAAGGCGAGGCCCTCGAATTGCACCGTGCCCGACAGGCCATCCGCGGCCACATCGACCTCCAGACGTGTGCTGAAGATCGTGCCGAAGCTCTCGAATGGGCCGGTCTCCGAGCGTGCGTTGAGATTGACCGACACGGTGGTGCCGTCGGCCGGGCTCGGCACGCTGGGGTCGGAGCCATAGTAGTAGACATATA